>JAFAVH010000024.1 GCA_019242655.1 Methylobacteriaceae bacterium | reverse complement strand
TGATGAATTCGATATCGATGATGCCGCCCGGCATGAGCTTCAGGTCGAACGCCGAGCCGGTGCCCTTCTCCTTCTCGATCAAGGCGCGCATGTCAGCGGCCTCGCGTGCAGTTCGCCGCCGATCGCGTACGATGCTCAGGGTCACCTCGATCGCGGCGCGCGCCTCTTCTCGCAGACTTGCATCGCCGCCGATCGGGCGCGCGCGCGCAAGCGCCATATGTTCCCAGGTCTCGGCCTCTTTTGCCTGATATTCGACGAAACTGCGCAACTGCGTGGCGACCGGACCGCTGCGGCCGGACGGGCGGAGCCGAAGATCGACGTCATACAATTTTCCCTGGCGAGTGGCCGATGTGAGTGCGGAAATCAGCCGCTGAGTCAGCCGCGTGTAGTAGATTGACGCATGCAGCGGCCGCGCTCCGTCAGATTGCGGCCGCTCGGACTCGAAGTCGTAAAGGAGGATGAGATCGAGATCGGAGGAAGCGGTCATTTCCCGCGAGCCGAGTTTCCCCATCGCGATCACGCAGGCGCGGCCTTGCGGAACCACGCCGTGATCTCTCTGAAACTCCTCTGCGACGCGCGACCATGTCACGTCGACCACAACCTCGGCCAGCGCGCTATAAGCGGCCCCTGCGTCGATCGGATCGAGCACGCCTGAGAGAATGCGAATTCCGATGAGGAAGCCCTCTTCCTGCGCGAAGATGCGCGCCTGATCGAGGAACATCTCAAACGTCGGCGCGCCGAGCAGACGCCGCGCACGCGATTCGTAAGAAGCGATGTCGCTCGCCGCTTGCAAGAATTGCGGATCGATTGCTGCATCGAGCAGATGCGGACGTTGCGCGACGATCGATGCAAGCCGGGGCGCCGAACCAAGGACGTCACCAAAGAGGTCGCGTACGGCCTTGTTCGCCCGCAAAATTGAAAAGAGCTCGACGGAGGCGGGCATGCGCGCCAACGCCTGATCGAAGGCAGCGAGGGCGGCATCGGGATCGCCCGAGCCGGAGAGCGAATCGAGAAGCGCGGGCACGAGTTCGGTCAAGACCTCGCGCGCCCGCGGCGATTGCACAGCGGGACGGCGCCCGAAATGCCAGCCGCGAATTGTCTCGGCCGCGAGTTCCGCATTGCGAAAGCCGAGCGCGCGCAAAGTTTCGAGCGTCTCCGGATCGTCAGCGACTCCAGTGAAAACGAGACTGCCGGTTTCCGTATCGAGACCGGCGGCATGTTCGAACAATTTGGAATAATGGTCTTCGACGCGAAGCAGCGTCTTTGTCAGGGCCGCTTGAAAGGATGCATACCCAGAATAGCCGCATAAACGCGCAAAGCGCTCGAGGCCTTCAGAATCCGACGGTAGGCGCTGCGTCTGCTCGTCTGCGATCATCTGCAGCCGATGCTCGAACGTACGCAGTTGAACGTAAGCGGCGGAGAGGTCCGCAACAGCCTCGCGCGTAATCCATCCCTCAGCCTGCAATGCAGACAACATGTCGAGCGTGCGCCGCCCGCGTAGATTCGGCCGGCGGCCGCCAAAGATCAGCTGCTGGGTTTGCACGAAAAACTCGATCTCGCGGATGCCGCCACGACCGAGCTTCAAATCATGGCCCGGCACAGTGACGTGTCCGTGCCCGCGCACGGCATGAATTTGCCGCTTCATCGCGTGAATGTCGGCAATCGCGGCATAGTCGAAATATTTGCGCCAAATGAAGGCGGAGAGTTCATCGAGCAGGGACTCGCCGAGCGCGAGGTCACCTGCAATCGGGCGCGCTTTGATGAGCGCGGCGCGCTCCCAGTTCTGCCCAACGATCTCGTAATAATTCAGCGCCGACTGAGTCGAGATGGCAACCGCCGTCGAGCCCGGATCCGGGCGAAGTCGCAAATCGACGCGAAGCACATAGCCATCCGAGGTGCGATCAGAAAGAAGCCGCGCGAGTGCTTGCGTCAGCCGCACATAGAACGGGCTCGGTGCGACACCTTCGGCCAGGCACGCGCATTCTGCGTCGTAGAAGACGACGAGATCGACGTCGCTTGAATAATTCAATTCGCCGGCGCCGAGCTTGCCGAGCGCCAACACGACCAATCCGCAATCTTCTTCCAGCCGCGCGTCCTCGCAACGCAACCGCCCACGTGCGCGTGCATCGCGGAGCAGGAAGCGCAAGGCGCCGCGCACGAACGCATCGGCGGCACGCGACAACGCGCTTGTGACGTCATCCAGCGACCAGAGGCCGCCGAGATCGGCGAGCCCGATCAGGAGCGCGGCTTCCTGCCGTGCACGCCGCAACGCCTGCATGAGCGCGGCTTGATCGGATATCGCATCGCACGCTTCGGCAAGCTCGCGCAAAAGCGCGTCGAAGCGCGTCTCCGGCGCGTTGTGGAGAAGCGTATGCAGCCGCGCCGGATCGGCAGCAATCAGGCGCCACAAAAACGGCGAGTGATCGGCGATCGCAAGGAGGAGCGCGCGCACCGTATCGCTGCCGACCAGGTCGCGCGCATCGGCATCCGGCGCGAGACCGGCGATAAAATCGTCGAATCGAACCCGCGCCTGAGCGGCCTCCGCAACATGCGGGGTGGGTTTCAGCCGTGCCGCCAATGACGCAGGTTCGCCGACCTGCCCGGCCGGCGCGATCGCGTGCGTCATGACGCCTTTCGCAATTCGAGCGGCGCCCGGGCGAGTTGAGGCGAGGACTGCATCAGCGGGGCTGCATGCGAGAGCGGCAGCGAAATGACGACGCGCAGGCCCGGCTCATTGTCTTCGAGACGCAGTTCGCCACCATGAAGATGCGCGACCGCTGCGGCAAGCGAAAGTCCGAGCCCCGAGCCGGGCCGCGTTCGCGAATTCTCCAAACGCACGAAGCGATCGATAACGCGCGCGCGATCCGCCGGATTGATGCCGGCGCCGCGATCGGCGACGACAAGTTCCGCCGCCTCCCCATTGCGGCGAGCTTCAAGCGTGACCGCGCGGTCCCCCACCTCCGCATTCTCCGGTACGCCGTATTTCAGTGCATTATCGGTAAGATTGGCGAGCGCCTGGCCGACGAGCTCGCGATTGCCGTGCACCATCACGGGCTCGTCGGTCGAGACGGTGAGCGTCACGCCATGCTCCTCGGCCAACGCTTCGTAGAGCTCACCCACGTCGTGCGCGATCTCGCTCACGTCAAAATCGCTCATTCCTTCCGGCTGAGTGCCGGCCTCGGCCCGCGCGATCATCAACAGCGCATTGAAGATGCGGATCAGTCCGTCGGATTCCTCGATGATCTTTTCGAGCGCGGCGCGCTGCTCGTCGGGAGACGTCCGCGCACGCAGCGCCTGCTCGGCGTCCATCCGCAGCCGCGTGAGCGGCGTCTTCAGGTCATGCGCGATATTGTCGGACACTTCCTTGAGGCCCGCCATGAGCGCGGTGATGCGCTCCAGCATCACGTTGACGCTTTCGGCAAGACGATCGAGTTCGTCGCCGGTGCCGGCAAGCGGCAGGCGTTTCGTCAGATCGCCCGTCATGATGGCGCGGACGGACTCGGAGATCGCGTCGACGCGTTTCAGGACGCGGCGAGCGACGAAGGCGCCGCCGAGCGTGCCGATGAGAACGAGCCAGAAGAGCGACGTGACGAGCGCGCGCGCAAGAATGCCGCGCAGGGTCTCGCGATCTTCGATGTCGTGTCCGACGAGAAGGCGGAACCCGCCGGGCAAGACGAAGACCCTCGCTAAAGCACGATGGCGCGGCGTCTCCTCGCCGGACAGCTGATAACTGACCTCGACAAGGCCTGTATTCCCCACCACCTGCTCCGGCAACGCGGCGACGTTGCCGGCAACCGGCACACCGGCGTACGTGGTGACGAGATAGAGTGACGCGCTTGGCCGCCGCGTGCGGCGCTGGATCACTTCGACGAGCTGACGGATGCCGCCTTCGGAATATTGCTCGGCGAGGCCGCGGATATCGGCGTCGATCGTTTGTCCGATCTGTTCGTCGATGAGCTTTTTGACGTTCCAGCCGACGCCGCCGAGAACGAGGCCAGCGCCAATCGCAAAAATACAGAGATAGGCGAGCGACAGCTTGAAAACTGTCGTGCGAAAAAGCTTACCGAGCGCTGTCACGAATCATGTACCCGGCGCCGCGCACCGTATGCAGCAAAGGCATGTCCCTGCCCTTGTCGATTTTGGCGCGGAGCCGTGAAATATGCACATCGATCACGTTCGTCTGCGGATCGAAATGATAATCCCAGACGTTCTCCAAAAGCATCGTGCGGGTGACGACCTGCCCCGCATGTTTCATCAAATATTCCAGCAGACGAAACTCGCGCGGCTGCACGAGGATTTCTTTGCCGGATCGCGTGAGCTTATGTGAAAGGCGATCGAGCTCGAGGTCGCCGACGCGGTAATGGGTCTCCTCGCCCGAGCCGAACGATTTTCGGCGCGCGAGAACCTCCACGCGCGCCAAAAGCTCGGAAAAGGCGTATGGCTTCGGCAGGTAGTCGTCGCCGCCGGCGCGCAGGCCTTTGACGCGATCGTCCACTTGCCCGAGCGCCGAAAGGATCAAGACCGGCGTCTCGATCTTCTGCGCACGCAATCCTGCGATCAGCGTCAACCCATCCATTTTCGGCAACATACGATCGACGACGAGCACGTCGTAATCGCTGTCACGCGCTGCCGCATAACCGTCGAGCCCGTCAGCAGCGTGATCGGCGACATGTCCTTCCTCGCGGAACGCCTTCACCAGATAGTCCGCTGCCTCGACATCGTCTTCAATGACGAGGATTCGCATGGCCTTCATATAGACCCTCCTCGAAAAAAACGGCAGGCCGGCGAGATGCCGACCTGCCGCCATGAACGCCGAACGGGGGCGTTGCCCGGCGTTCCCCGCCGTCTGACGACCCGACCTCAGGAGGCCGGATTGGTCGCCAGCGCGACGAAGCGGGTCTGATCCCCGGACTTGACGCGCAGGAGCACGGCCTTGCGGCCATCCTTCTTGGCGGCATCGAGCGCGGAGGAGATTTCGGCAGGCCGGCTAACCGGACGGCCAGCAGCTTCGACGATGATGTCCCCGGACTTCAGCCCCTTTTGCGCGGCGACGCCATCGGGGTCGACCTCGGTCACGACGACGCCCTCCTTGGCGCCACTGACGCTCGCGGCGGGCGCGAGCGACAGGCCGAGATTGGCGAGCGCGGTGCGCCCGCCGGTCTCGGGCGTGCTGATCGAGGCTTCCTTGTCTGCCGGTAAGGTGCCGAGACGGACGTTGGCGGTGTGCTCGGTGCCGTCGCGGAGATAGGTGAGGTCCACCTTCTTGTCCGGCCCGAGCGCGGCGATGCGGCGGGCGAGCTCGCGCGGGGTGTCGACGTGATCGCCGTTGACGCCGACGATCACGTCGCCGGACTTGATGCCGGCCGACGTTGCAGGCGAACCGGACTGAGTCTCGGCGACGAGCGCGCCCTTCGTTCCCTTCAGGTTGAGGCTGTCGGCGATCTCGGGGCTCACCGGCTGAATCTGCACGCCGATCCAACCGCGCGAGACGCTGCCCTTATCCTTGAGCGAGGCAACGACGTCCTTTGCGACCTCGGCAGGGATCGCGAAGCCGATGCCGACGGAGCCGCCCGAGGGCGAGTAGATCGCGGTGTTGACGCCGACGACATTGCCTTGTGTGTCGAAGGTCGGCCCGCCGGAATTGCCGCGGTTCACCGGTGCGTCGATCTGCAGGAAGTCGTCGTAAGGGCCGGCGCCAATGTCGCGGCCACGCGCCGAGACGATGCCGGCCGTCACGGTGCCGCCGAGGCCGAACGGATTGCCGACCGCGATGACCCAGTCGCCGATGCGCGGCTCCCTGGACGCGAAATCGACATGCGGGAAATTGCCGCCTTCGGTGATTTTCAGAAGGGCGAGATCGGTCTTCTTGTCGGTACCCACAACTTTCGCCGGCACGGTACGGCCATCGTCGAGCGTCAACGTCACGTTGCTCGCATGTTCGACAACGTGATTGTTGGTGACGACGTAGCCGTCGGACGAGATGATGAAGCCGGAGCCGAGCGCCTGACCGCTATGGCGCTGCTGCGGCCCGCGGAATTGGAAGGGCAGGCCTTCGCCGCCGCCGAAGCGCTTGAAGAATTTCTCAAGCGGGTCGCCCGGCCGCAATTGCGGGATATTGGAGGAGGAATCGCCGTCATCCGACGCGTCAGCCGTCTCGACCATTTTGACCTTCACGGCCACAACCGAGCTCTTCACCCGGTCGACGATGTCGGCAAAAGAAGCGGGGCCTGAGGCCTGGCCCGGAACAGTCAAAGCAGGCGCTTCAGCGAGCGCGCCATGCGGCAAAACCGAGTTGCCGATGGCGCCGCCGAGCGCAATCACCGCGACAGCGCCAAGCAGGGCTGCGCGCGTCGTGCGTTTCTTTGCAGGTTGAAGAGAGGGACGGGCCGCCGACGGCACCTCGTCTCGCGTATCCCGATTGTTAGCGTCAGTCATTCCTCGGTCTCCACGAATTCGTGCGCGGCGTTTGCCGCCTTCGCATGAAGATGGAGTGAGCCGGATTACGGTGCCATGTCAGCGAGATGAAATCTTGGAAAGGTTGCGGCGGGTGCTGCGCTCAGGAGGCCCGAGCCTCTCTCGGCGGCGCATATTGCCGGCCTAGCGTCTCATCCACGACGCGGTCACGGCCGCGTTCCTTGGCTTCGTAAAGCGCCGCATCCGCGGCTTTCATCAGCTCCGGGAAATCGTAGCCGGCGCGATCCGTGCTCGCGACGCCGACGCTGGACGTTATGCAGATCGCGCCGCGGGCGGACATGAGACAGAGCTTGGAAATCGCGGCGCGAACGCGTTCCGCGACAGCGATGGCCTCAAGCGCCGAAGTGTTGGGCAGCAGACAAATTCCTCGCCGCCAACCCGGCCAAAAAGGTCGCCCTTGCGCAATACCTGCGACAGCGTCTGAGCGGTCGCTTTGAGAACGCTATCCCCAATATCGTGCCCGAACCGGTCATTGACCGATTTGAAATGATCGAGATCGAGGAGAAGCACCGCGGCGCTAACATTGCGCTCGCGGCAGCTCGCGAGCAGCCCATCGGCGCGTTCCAAAATCGAGCGCCGGTTTGCTGCGCCCGTTAGCTCGTCGGTTTGCGCCGCCAGCCGCTGGTTCGCCTCGGCGCGTTCCTTCTCCATCCCGATCTGCAGGAAGCTCATCGCGATCAACTGGATCATGGATTCTACCGCCAGGAACCCGATCAACGGATGCGACATGAGATCGGCCTCGCTGATCGGCGCGCCAAGCAAGGCAATCGGGATGCGCATCAGGCATATGCAGCCGTGCAAGCCGGCCCAGGCCGCGGCGGGGACGCGAGAGGCAAGCCGCTCCGTTCGATCTCTTAGGAGGATGTAGGCGACGCCCCAGCTGTAAACGACGACGCCCGCCGAAACGACGCAAATCCGCGCCACGGTGGACGCGTGCAGGGCCGGCACCTGGCAGAAGATCAGCCAAAGCGCCGCACCGCCGAAGAGGAGCCTGAAATCGATTCGCCGTCCCGCAAACTGGCGGGCGGCGCAGATCATCGCGCCATAACCCAAGAAGAGCAGCGCGTTTGCAAGATCGATGCTGAGGAAGTCGGGGATTTTGCCGCGCGCGGCCAGAAGCGCCGCCCCCGTCCCGCCAACGAGGTTGGCGGCGCCCCACCAGGCGAGCGAACGATGCGATCGGTTCTGCGCCCAAGAGAAGACGAGAAGCGCGCCCGGAAGCAGCGCGACCAATACGGTGAGGAACAGGATGGTCGGAACGTGCAGAGACATTCGCCGGCGGAATCCCCTGATGCGAACCGGGTCAGTCTCGCCGAGAAGGGTTGATGATGTGTTGGGGGAAAGCGGCGACTCGAGCGCCGCGCTGCGCAAGACGGAGCGCCGTTAACGGTTTCGTATCAAATTGCCCAAAATCGCAAACAATAAGCGCGCGGAAGACTCAACTCCCGCCCGGCCGCGCCGTCTCCTCGGACGCAAGTACGGCGGCAAGCGCCGCGCGCTCTTCCGCGCTCAACTCGGCGCTTGAAGGGCTCGCGCTGTCGCTTCTCGTTCGGCGAAGGAAAATGATCAGCGCTCCGATCAAGAAGATGAGAACCGGCCCCGTCCACAAGAGCGCGGTCTGAAACTTGAACGGCGGCTTCAACAGAATGAAATCGCCGTATCGCGCGGTAAGGAAGGTACGGATCGCGCTGTCGCTGTCGCCAGCGTTTAATCTCTCGCGGACAAGGAGACGGAGATCACGCGCAAGCGGCGCATCGGAATCGTCGATCGACTGGTTTTGACACACCATACAGCGCAATTCCGAGGAAATTTCTCGGGCGCGTGCTTCGAGCTGCGGATCGGGCAGCATCTCGTCGGGGCGAACAGCGTAGGCCGGCGCGAGTGCCGCTAGTAGAAGCGCGGCGCCAAGAATAAGGGCGCGGATCATTCCGCCGCCTGCGGCAGCACCGGTGCGGCAGCGCCGCGCCGGCGTGTGACATAAGCGAACCCGATGCGCCGATCCGAAAGCGACAGCAGACCACCCGCCGCCATAACGAGCGCGCCGATCCAGATCAGGATGACGAACGGCTTCCAGTAAAGCCGCGCATCGATCGTCCCGTTGCGATTGACCTCGGCGAGCGACATATAGACTTGCCCAAAGCCAAGCGTCGCGATGCCGGCTTCCGCCCGGCTCATCTGCCGCACGGGATAGAAACGCTGCGCGGGATTTATCTGCGCGACGATTACGCCGCCGGCACGAATTACGGTGTGCGCGACGGTCTCGTCGAAATTCGGACCCCTGCCGGGTTTGATCTCTGTAACGGTGAGCTCATACGGACCGACCGTAACCGCTTGGCCGGGCCGCATACGCGCGATCTCCTCGACGCCCCAGCCGGTCGAGGCGAGACCGAACAAGGTCAGGCCGATGCCGGCATGCGCGATCGAGGTTGCCCAAGCCGAACGCGGCAAACCAAGCGCGCGGGAAAGGACGTGGCCTTCGCCCCGCAATGTCCGAGCGGCAATGTCGGCGAACGAACCGATGATGAGAAAGATCGCCAGACCCGCGGCGATGATCGAAAGAACCGGTCCGCCTTTGATGAGCGCCAAAGCAATCACAGCCACGAGTCCGCAACCGATCGCAATCGTCAGCCGCTGCGCTGCGCCCAAAAGATTGCCGCGCTTCCACGCGAGTTGCTGGCCGAACGGCATTGCGAGCGCGAGCGGCAAGCACAGCGGAACGAAGGTGAGATTGAAATACGGCGCGCCGACGGAAATCTTGTCGCCGGTCAGCGCCTCGAGCGCGAGCGGATAGAGCGTGCCGATGAAAACCGTGGCGCAAGCGCAGGTCAGGATGAGATTATTGAGAACGAGCGCGCCTTCGCGCGAGACCGGCGCGAACACGCCGCCCGGCACCAGCGTGTTGGCGCGCAGCGCGAATAGAATGAGCGCGCCGCCGATAAAGAGAACGAGAATGGCGAGGATGAAGACGCCGCGCGCGGGATCGTTGGCGAAGGCATGCACCGACGTGAGCACGCCGGACCGCACCAGGAATGTGCCGAGCAACGACAGCGAGAAAGCGAGGATGGCGAGGAAGATCGTCCAGATTTTCAGCGCGTCGCGCTTCTGCATGACGCTCATGCAATGCAACAGCGCCGTTCCCGCAAGCCACGGCATCAGCGAGGCGTTCTCGACCGGGTCCCAGAACCAGAAGCCGCCCCAGCCGAGCGTGTAATAGGCCCAGTACGAACCCATCGCGATGCCGAGCGTGAGGAACATCCACGCCACGAGCACCCACGGCCGCACGATGCGCGCCCATCCCGCGTCGAGGCGGCCGCAAATCAGCGCCGCCGCGGCAAACGAAAACGTCACCGAAAATCCGACGTAACCGAGATAGAGCAGTGGCGGATGGATCGCGAGACCCGGGTCCTGCAAGATCGGATTGAGATCGCGTCCCTCGAGCGGCGCGTCGGCGAAGCGCGCGAACGGATTCGACGTCGCGAGCACGAAGAGCAGGAACGCCGCGCCGATCCAGCCCTGCACGGCGAGAGCGGCGGCGCGCAATGTTTCCGGCATGATGCGCGAGAAAAGTGCCACCGAGGCGCCGCAGATCGACAGAACGAGAACCCACAAAAGCATGGAGCCTTCATGGTTTCCCCAAACGCCGCTGATTTTGTAGACAAGCGGTTTCGCCGAGTGCGAATTCTCATACACGTTGACGAGCGAGAAATCGGACACGACATGCGCATATGTCAGCGCGGCATAAGCGAGCGCGACGAAAGCGAATTGCATGAGCGCGATCGAGCGCGCACTGCGCATGAGCTGCGCATCGGCGAGCCGCACGCCGATCAGCGGCACAATTGCCTGAAACAGCGCCAGCACGAAAGCAAGAACAAGCGCGTAGTGACCGGTCTCGACGATCATCGCGTCACGCCTTGCGTGCTGGCGGCATTGCTGCCGCCTTGCCAGACGCCCTGCTTCTTCAATGCGTCGGCGACGTCGCGCGGCATGTAGCGCTCGTCGTGCTTGGCAAGCACGTTGTCAGCGCGAAACGTACCGCCCTGATCGAGACTGCCTTCGGCGACGACGCCCTGCCCTTCGCGAAAAAGGTCGGGGAGGATGCCGGTATAAGTGACGGGCAGGCTGCCCTTCCCGTCAGTTACGACAAACGAGACGGAGCGGTTCTGATCGCGCTTGAACGAACCTTGCTCGACAAGGCCACCGATGCGCAAACGCACACCGGGCGCGACGTGCCGCGCTTCGACTTCGGCAGGACTGTAGAAGAAGACGATGTTGTCGCGCAGCGCGAACAAGACGAGTCCGATGGCGATACCGAAAACGCCGAGCGCGGCGCCAATCAGCGTCAGTCTGCGGGCACGGCGCGTCATCAGCCACCAAGCCCGAGTTCGCGCGCGACGCGATCGAGCTCCGAATTCGCAGCGGCATCGCTTGCCAGATTGTTGCGCGCATTGGCGAGCGCAGCGCGCGCTTTCTCCGGCTCGTTCAGCACGGAATAGGCGCGTACGAGCCGCTGCCATTCATCGAGGCTGCCGCCGTTTTGCTGCAAGCGCGCCGACAAACCGTCCACCATCGAACGGATCGCAGCCGTGCGTTCGCCGGGCGGCAAGGCGGCGATCGATTTGCCTGCATCGCTCTGCGGGCCGGTCCCCGGCGTGCCACCGAGCGCGGCGATCTTCTGGCGCAACGCCGGAACGAAGGACGCGCCCGCAGGTGCTTCGTCGGCGAGCTTCGTCCAGATCGCGCGCGCGTCATCCGGCTTGCCGTCCTGCAGCGCCGCAAGGCCGAGATAATAGCGGGGTTGGGGAAGCGAGGGATCGGCGCTGGCCTTTTCGAACGCTCGCCGCGCCTCGGCGGTAACGACGCCCTGCGCCTCGGCGAGAAGCGCTTCGCCGAGGCCGGCCTCGCGGACCGGGCTGTCGCCAAGAAGGCGGATGGCTTCGGAGAAAGCGCGCCTTGCATCTCCGACGCGGCCGAGGCGCAGATAGACAGGCGCGATCACATTCCAGCCGCGGCCATCGTCCGGATGCTCGCGCAGGTGCGCTTCGATGCGGACGATGGCTGCCGCCATGTCCATCTTGCCAGGGTCGGTCGCTTGCAGCCGGGCGGCGAGCGGCGCATCCGGCAGATCCGGCCGGCCGAAGCGGCTGTAGAGGCCAAGCGTGAGGGCTGGGATGAGAACGAGCGCGGCCGCCGCGGCGATGCTCGCGTTGCGTTGCGCCGGCACGTGCGCAGGGATGCTCGCCGAGACGGCGAGCAGGCGGCGCGCCGCGTCGGCCTTGGCCGCGGCCGCATCTTGGGCGGGGATCAAGCCGGACGCCGCATCGCGGTCGATCTCGGCGACCTGCGCTTCATAAAGCGAGATGTTGGGGAGGTTTGCCGGCGCAACCCGGCGCGACCGCGACAGCGGCCAGAGCACGGAAAACACCGCGAGGCCGGTCATGGCGGCAAAGATGACCCAGATCATTCCTGGGATGTAGCGGGTCGGGCGGGCGGCAGGAAGGCGGAATGTGCCGCAGGGCAGCAGGCGCGTCCCCCCTCACACCCCCGGCAGGTTCAGCTCCGCCCTCAGCCCGCCGAGCGGGCTCGTCTCCAGCTTGAGCGCGCCGCCATAGGCCGCAGCGAGATCGCTGACGATCGATAGGCCCAAGCCGGAGCCGGGCTTCGTCTCGTCGAGCCGGCGGCCGCGGCGGGTCGCCTCGGCCCGCTCCTCCAGCGCCAGACCGGGACCGTCGTCGTCGACGACAATGTCGAGGAGCTTGTGGCCGGGAGCCTCGCCGTCCCTGTTGGCGGCGCGAACCTCGATCGCCGAGGCCGCCCACTTGCCGGCATTGTCGAGGAGGTTGCCGACCATCTCCTCGAAATCCTGCTTCTCGCCGAGGAAGCGTAACCCTGCCGGCACGTCGGCGCTGATCGTCAGCATGCGCTCGACATAGATCTTCTCGAACGTGCGCTGCAACGCGGTGATGACAGGTTGAACTTCGGTCGTGGTGCCGACCGCGCCGGCGCGTGTCGCCGCGCGCGCGCGGTCCAAATAATATGAGACTTGATCGCGCATGATCGCGACCTGCTCGCCGACCTTTTCGGCAAACGTGCTCTTGCTCGCGGCGGCCTCGTTGACGATGACGCTGAGCGGCGTCTTCAAAGCGTGCGCGAGATTGCCGACCTGCGTGCGTGCGCGCTCGACGATTTCGCGATTTGCGACGATGAGCAGGTTGAGTTCCGCCGCAACAGGCGCAATGTCGCGCGGAAACGCGCCTTCGACACGATCGGTCTCGCCGCGGCGGATTTCGGCGATGCCTGCTTCGAGCTGACGCAGCGGCCGCAAGCCGAAACGCACCTGGAACGCCGTCGTGCCGACAAGCGCAAGTGCCAGCAACGCGAAGGTGACGGCGAGCGCGAGCTCGAAGCGTGCGATCTGCGCCTCGAGGTCGGTGATCGAGGCTGCGACCTGCACGAGATAGATGCCGTTGCCTTCGGTATCGAGCACGCGCTCGACAAGACGCAGTGGCCGATCGTCGGGGCCTCTGATCGAGGCGCGTCGCAAGCCCCCCTCTTCCGCGGGAATGCCTTCGTCGGCAAGCCGCGGCAGGCTCGCCGCGAACAGCGAACGCGAGGCCTGCACTTCCGGCTTCTCGGCATCGAGCCGCGTCACCTGCCAATACCAGCCGGACAGCGCCACTTCGAAACGCGGATCGCCCAGCCCAGCCGTTTCGATGCGATCGGAGCCGGATGTGACGATGTCGGCAATGAGCGCGCGTGAAAACGTGCCGAGACGATCGTCGAACGCCTGCTCCGTCGTGCGGCGGTAATAAGCGCTGAGCAAAAATCCCGCGACGAGCAGGATCAGGAAACTCCACAACGCCGACGTGACGAACAGGCGGACCGCGATCGACTGCTCGCCAAATCGAAGGCCCGCCATCCTTTTCTTACTGACTTGCGGCTTGCGGCGCAGTGCTTCCGTCGGGCGGAGCGATCAAGTAGCCGAGACCGCGCACGGTCTGGATCACATCGACGCCGAGCTTTTTCCGCAAGCGTCCGACAAAGACTTCGATCGTATTCGAATCGCGATCGAAATCCTGATCGTAGAGATGTTCGACGATTTCGGTGCGGGAAATCACGCGGCCGGAATGGTGCATCAAATAGGCGAGCAGCCGGTATTCGTGCGAGGTGAGTTTTACCGGCGCGCCGTCGACCACAACGCGGCCGGCCTTTGTGTCGAGCCGCACTGGCCCGCAGGTGAGCTCGTTGGTTGCGTGTCCTGCGGCGCGCCGCAGCAGCGCGCGCAGACGCGCCAGCACTTCCTCCATGTGGAAGGGTTTGGCGACATAATCGTCGGCGCCGGCATCAAAACCCTGGACCTTGTCGCTCCAGCGGTCGCGCGCCGTCAGAATGAGCACCGGCATCATGCGGCCGGCGCGGCGCCATTCCTCGAGAACGGTGATCCCGTCCTTCTTCGGTAAACCGAAATCGAGCACGACGGCATCGTAGGGCTCGGTATCGCCGAGGAAATGTCCCTCTTCACCATCGTAAGCGCGATCGACGGCATAGCCCGCCTGGTCGAGCGCTTGCACAAGCTGCCGGTTGAGATCGCGATCGTCTTCGACAACGAGGAGCCGCACCAGACCATCCTGCTCTAGCGGCGCTCCACGGCCTTGCCGTTTGCCGCATTGAAAAGCACGCGGACAATATGCCCGTCGCGCCTGAGCAAACTGATCTCATAAATAAGTTCGTTGTTCCAGCGGCAGAGCCGGCCGTCCACCGCCTCCGCATGCAAGTCGCCGGCGGCGCGCCGCATCACCAGGAGAGGCTGGACGAGGCGTGCCGAGGCAATCTCCTCGCGCGTCTCATCGGTCGAGAGACATTGTAGGGGCGCCAGTTGCGCTGCGAGGGAGCGCTGCGGCAGCCAGGCGAATGCGGCAAGCCCAAGCGCAGCCGTTGCCAGGAATACGAATACGCGCATTGCCGGTAATCTTGGCCATTGACCATGAATAGCGGCTGAACAGCAGATTGCCGTCCAGCCGCGCGGGCTTTAGGCCGGCTTGCCGCATAGGCGCTTCCACTTGGCGTTCTCGCGGTCGGCCTGCTCTTTGGTCGTGCGCGTGTCCTTGGCGCTCCAATAGATCGGCCGCGCCACCTCGCAATACGGCGCGACGGACAGCGCCGGTTCGATCTCTTGTTTTGCGCAGGCGGAGAGCGCGGCGGCGCCGAGCAAGATGATGAGAATGCGCATTTCAGTCTTTCCGGCGGAAATCCGGATCGAAAGCGGTGTCGGTCGCGTCTTTCGCGTGACGCGCTTGCGCATCGGCCTCCACCTGCCGCGCCAGCGCGATCTGCGCCTGTGCTTTCGTCAAAGCCGCCGCGATCGCCTCCGCCTGGCCGGCCTCGAAGAGCCGGTTCTCGTGCGCCGATTGGATGATCGATTCGATCATCCCGATCAGCGCCGGCAAAAGCTTGAGGACGACCGGCAGCAGTGCGAGCATCGATCAGTTCGCGCTATGCGTGATGATCGCGCCGTCCGTCGCCGAAGCGGTTTTGCCCGGTGCGGGTGCGAGCGCGTTCGTCAGCATTTTGAAGATACCGATCGCGCCGACGATAACGCCGGCGGTTTTCGGCGAGACCAGTGTCGTCCAATCGAAGCTCGAGGCGAAGCCGAGCACGGCGACGAGCGCGGCAAGCGCAAACTGAACCCATTTGTTGAGCAGCATGGTTCGATCCTTTTCTGCGTTGAAGAGAGAAGCGCGAGACCGCCGAGGCCCGCGCCGCCGAGAGTGCAATAATGCGCGGGCTCAGCGCGCGGTGGTGTCCTCGCATGTGCATTCAAAGAGCTGCTTGCCGCATTCGGCGCAGAGCAGCGGGCGCAACATGGTGCAAAGCCATCTCATCACGGCACCGATGATGACGATTGCGCCGCCTGTCGGTCATACCGGTAGAGATCGAGCGCTTTCATCAGCGTGGTGAGCGATCGTCCGTAATGCGGGTCGGTCGCGTAGATTCCCGTAAGCGCGTTCGCAAACGAATCCGGATTTCCGGCGAGCATCATTGCGTGCCGATACGGCCGGCCGTCATGCAAAAGCTGCCCGTGCAGATCGAGCGCATCGGCGAGCGACGCGAATTTGCGGAAGGGCTGCGGCAGGTGAATTGTCCGGCCGCCGATCACTTCCGTCGTCATGGATGAGACGGACGGCTGGCCATGACGTGCCTTGATGCCAAACGGATTGTTGGAACCGTGCGGCATGTGAGCGCCGTAACCGCTTTCGATCGCCCATTGCGCGATCGTGACGGATGCGGGAACGCCCCACTTCCTTTGCGCTGCCTGTGCCGCGGCAACGATGTCTCGGGGGATGTTGGGCATGAAGACTCCGCAACAAAAGGGCCGCCTTGGAAGGCGGCCCGATCTTCGTTTCGTGATTGTGCTCAGCCGGCCGTGGCGCTCGTCTGCCCGTCGCCCGCCTGCCCTTGCGGAGCGGCCGGCGTGTTCGCCGTCACGGCGTTGGCGAGCGTGTCGGAATTGGCGTTGATCTGGTCGGCGAGTGCTTGCACCTGCGGATCGGCGCTTGTCTGCTTGATCTGCGATGCAAGACCGGAGATCAGCGCCGTGACCGACGAGACGACGCTCGTCTCCCGCTGCACGGCGGCGGCAAGATTGTCGGTGGCCTGGCTCATGATGGTTTCCTTCTCGATTATGGTCTCAAGCAAGCTGATCACCCGATCGAGCTTGCGTTCGATGGACCGGAGGAGGCGAATGCACATGTGTTTTCGTCCCCGGCTTTCCGCGCGAGGATTCGCGCGAAACAAAAAAGCCCGCGTCCGAGACGCGGGCTGGTAAGATTCGGACGTGCGCGCTGCTTAAGACGTGCCGATCCCTCTCTTCAGGTCGGCAAGCTCGCGTCGCGTCTCACGCAGCGCTTCCCACAGGATCGGGATCAATTGATCGGGCCGCAAAAATTGCCGGCTGTCGGGATCGCCGGCATCTTCGAGTCCCCAGGCGCCGAAATCGCCGCCGCTTATATCCATCGCCGCTTTGATTTCCTGCGCGATGAAGCCCGCATGGATCCGACGCCCCGGCCTCGCACTATACGTGCGCTCGGGGCTGTGCCTTCCGTCATTGCTCGCGTCGGGCACCAACTCGCATCGTTCGTCGTATCCACCGATCTTCCATCGGAATTTAACCGGCTGAACGGCATCGACGATGGCTGCGGCGTCGGCGCTGCCGACCCGCTCAACAATCGTTTTGTCGCGGCTGTCGGATGTTTGGATCGTGCCGTTTGCGGCCCAAACCGACGCCCAACGCGCTCCCGACTTGCCGCACGTATAAGCGTTGTCCGCAGAGGGAACCGCGTTGCCCGCGACCGTCGGAAGATCGGTGCCGGTCGTGTTGCCGATGAGTACCGCGCCAGAATCCAAAATGCGCACGCGCTCCGCCAGAGCTGCGGTTCCGATCTGACAGGTATAGAAGCTCATATACGAGCCTTGGGTCGTGTCGGTCCAAGTCTCGGCGGCCACGGCAGAAATGTTTGCGCGGCCCGACGCGCTGAAGCCGGTCGCTCCATAGCCGAACCACGCCAGCCCGCCGATCGCCTTGCCCGAGGTCAGCGCAGTCGGAGAAACAGCCGTGCCGTTTCCGGCGCGAAACACCATCTGCGCGTTGCCGGCTGCGCCGAACGATTCAAACAGGAGCCGGCCGGCCGCATTGTCCGCGCCCGTGACCTGCAGCACGGTCCCGGACAGCGCTACGGGAGAATTCCCCGAATTGCTGCTGACCAGCAAGCGCGCATTGCCTGTCGTCGGATAAGCGGCACCGATTCCGACATTGCCGTTCGGCCCGATTTCCATGCGGTCGGCCGGTGCAGCCGTACCGTCGGATGTATCGAATTGCAGTTTCGTCGGCGTGCCGTTCGATGTCGCCGATCCAGCCGCGACGGCTTTGATCGTTCCGCCGTGACGCATGGCGGTTCCGTCCGAGCCGGACAAACTGATGCCGCCGAGATCGTCACCTGTCGCAACCGCGCCATGCGTCGCGACGGAGGCACCGCGGCTCTTGGCGAAAAACACCCGCGCGCCGTTGGCATCGTTGCTGAAGCGCGCCGACAGAAAGGATGCGCTGCTGCCGGTTCCCTGCACTTGCGACAACGGCGTCACCCCGCCGGAAGCGGACGCGGTGCTGAAGAACGCATTGTTGCCGACGACGAAACCGCCCGCCGGCGCGAACTTGTCGCCTGCCGCGTTCGAGAGGATCAGCGCGTCGTACCAGGCCGCGCCATCTGACGACACTTTGAAGTGAAAGTTGTCGTCGCCGCTCTGGCCGATTTCGGCGCGGCCAGAATAATTGTCCTGATAGAGCTGCGAAACTGTGTTCGACGCCGCGCTCTTGTTCAGCGTGTAACGCAGATCGCCGGTGCCACCTTCGCTCGTCGCCTTGGCGGTGAACAGCGCATTGTTGAGCTTCGCCGAAAGGATGTTCGTTGTGTCGGCATTGGTGCCGATTCCGAGCTCGGTGAGATTCTGAAGTGTGTGAATCGACAGGCCGATGTCGTTCCATGAGGTTCCGTCAAAGAGCAGGATAAGCCCTTCGCTCTCGGCATAAGCGCGCCAGCCCTTCTGCGGAACGAAGAAGCGCCAGACACCATCCTGGAAGGCCGCGACATTATTCGCATTGCCGGCAAACGCGCCCGTAGCGCCGGCGCCGACCAGCCAGCGTCCGCCCTCTGTGGGGCTTCCCGGCGCGCTGACGACATTGCGCGCCGCGACGGAGAGCTGAACAAGCGCATCGAGCATGCGCAGCGCATCGTTATGCGTGACATGCTTTTGCGCTTGCGCCGCATCGAGATACGGCAGAGCGAGATGCGTTGTATTGGTCATGAGTGTCCTGACGCCCGCGTCAGTGAACCGGAACGGTCACCGAAAGCGGAAAACCACGGCCGAGCGTGGCGCTTGTCTGATAGATCTGCAGCCCAAGCGAGGTTTGCGGCGTGCCGAAATCGGCCGTCTCGTCGCTTTCGGCATAGAGCGCCGATGGCGAAGCGACCGACAACACACGCGAAGCGCCGGGTGTAGCGATCACAATGTCGTAGGCTTCGCGTTCCTCGCCGAGCGGCACATCGACCGGCTCCCAGGCGTCGGAATCGATGCGGCTGCGTCGCTTGAACGCGATCGTCACGCCCGCTATTCCGCGTGTTGCTTGTGCCTGGACCGGCGCATAGGGGATCAGCGCCTTCCCCGTCACATGCGTCGTGATCTGCGTCACGGCATCATCCGCGTGATCGCGGTTTGCCGGACCGACGCGAAATTGCAGCGTGCGGCCGAGATTGGACAAGCCTTGCGCCACCGGGAAAAGCGCATCGTCCAATGCGACCACCGTCGCTCCTGCCGCAACACTCTTCGTGCTGAGGCTTTCCTCGCCGCCAAGCCCGCGGATCAACCGCGACAGTCGATACGTGTTTGTGCCGACGAGCTCGGCATTCGCATAAGCAAAGATTTCCCAGCTTCCATCCAAGCCTTGGATCGCCATCGCTGTCTTGCCGGCAAACATGTCCGCATCGCTCATCGACAGCAGCGCGCCCTGGCCGATCCTTAACGTCACGGAATTCTCGAGGTCGAGGCTGCTTGCCGGACCCGCGCCAAGCGTGTCGAGCGTCGTGCCGATGATCGCCGGACGCGCGATCGTACCGATGAGATCATAGGAGCTGCTGTCGGCATTTGCCTGCCACACCGCCATCGCTCCCGGCCAGGGATCGGCGGCAACGGCGAGGTATTGCAGGGCCGCGCTCGTTCCGCGCACGATCGCAAGATCGAGTGCGGCGACTTGCGGCGGTCCCGGAAATCGCGGGAGCGGAACATTTCTGCGCACAAGCGACGGCAAGCCGCGATCGTAAACCGAAGGTTCGATCGCCCGTGCCGCGATCGTGCGCACGAGGCCATCGTTGATCCGCTGTATTTCGAAGAGACGCTGCTCGCCGCCGATGTCGAGGCTCACATTGTCGCCAGGCTCCAGTGCTACGAGGCTTGGCCGGACGCAGAATTCCACCGTCTCGCGCGCGACCCATAAATCCTGCAACAGGATTTCGGCGCGTCGCTGTGCCTCGGCGCGAGTCATCATCACCGCGGCTTCGCTCTGCGCATCGCGCTGCGACGATCCCGCAAGTTTCCGCGAGAGAACGCTCGCCGGCTCGTAATCTGCGTCCGAGTCGGAAAACGCGATCGAAAGCTCGTGCGGCAGTTCCGTTTCCTGCGCCCGCACGAGCCGCATAAGCGTGCCGTCCTTCGCCGGCACGAGATCGTCCACGCCGACCTCGTACGCATCTTTTCCAGAGTGGCCGGCAAAGCGCAGCGCACCACTCGAAGCGACGGCATCGAAACCAAAGAGGTTCGACAAAGGCTCGATCGCGGCGCGTGCCGACATCGGCCGGTCGACGACATAGCCATCGACGAAGCCGTCCACCGCAACCGACAAAGGCGTCGGCTCAGGCAGAAGATCGCCCGCCAATGTCTCCACCAATGTACCTACCGGCGCGCCTTCCAGTCTGCCGTTCAGCCAACGCCCGGTCTGCCAGTTCTCCGCATCCGACCAATAGCTCGAAAGATCGGGAAAGGCGGGAAACGGCCGCGCATCCCACGCCCAGATATGGATGTGCGCGGGATCGAGCATTGGCGCGCCGTAGACACTCGACACGGGGTTGCTCCCGACCTGATAACCCGGCGCGCTCGGATCGAAATGCTGCAGCGTCGCCTGCAACACGCAACGCTGCATGAGATCGTCGCGGAATCCGCGCGAGAAATACGGCAAGCCGCCCTCGCTCGACTTCACGTCGGGAAAAACGTTCGGCGCATTGCTTCCGCGATCGACGGCGGGGCAGCCGGTTTCCGTCAGCCAGATCGGCTTGCTTTGCGGCGTCCAACCCGTCGCATGCGCGAGCTCGGCGCCACCGATGCGCTCGACGTGCGCATTCGACCACCAGGAAACGAGATCCTTCTGCCTGAAGACCCAGGGCTTGTTGTAAGCGCCGTCCGTGATCGGCGTGCGCGTTTGAGCGATGCGCGCGTCATCATCGGCATAGTACCAGTCGAACGCCTCGCCCGATGCGGCGCGGCTCGCCAGGTAATCGAGATCGTAGATCGACGGCGCGATGCCGGCGTCGAAATGGTCGTCGCCGTCGCGCCAATCGGAAAGCGGCCAGTAAGCGTCGATGCCGATGAAATCGACAGAAGGC
>JAFAVH010000410.1 GCA_019242655.1 Methylobacteriaceae bacterium | reverse complement strand
AGCCGATCTCAACGAACAGACGCAGCGGATCGTCGCAATGGTCGGCAAGGCGCGCCGCAATCTTGCGACCATGGATCTTATCGTCTTCCCCGAATATTCGCTGCACGGCCTCTCGATGGACACCAATCCTGAAATCATGTGCGATCTGGGAGGCCCGGAAGTCACCGCCTTCAAACAGGCCTGCCTCGACAATCGCATATGGGGCTGCTTCTCCATCATGGAGTACAACCCGCACGGCAATCCGTACAATTCCGGCATCGTCATCGACGATAAGGGTGAGCTTCGGCTCTACTATCGGAAGCTTCATCCGTGGGTGCCGGTCGAGCCGTGGGAGCCGGGCGATCTTGGCATTCCTGTCATCGACGGGCCGAAAGGCTGCAAGCTCGCGCTGATCATCTGCCACGACGGCATGTTTCCGGAAATGGCACGCGAATGCGCTTACAAGGGCGCGGAGATCATGCTGCGCACTGCTGGTTATACCGCGCCAATCCGGGAATCCTGGCGCTTCACCAACCAGTCTAACGCGTTCTGCAATCTGATGATCACTGCCAATGTGTGCATGTGCGGTTCCGACGGCACTTTCGATTCCATGGGCGAAGGCATGATCGTCAATTTCGACGGCAGCGTGCTCGCGCACGGTATGAGCGGCCGCGCCGACGAGATCATCACCGCGGAAGTGCGGCCTGATCTTGTACGCGAAGCGCGCGTCCATTGGGGTGTCGAGAACAATATCTATCAACTCGGCCATCGCGGCTATACCGCCGTCGCCGGCGGCGCGCAGGATTGTCCTTACACGTACATGCGCGATCTCGTCGCCGGCTCTTATCGCCTGTCATGGGAAGATCAAGTCAAGGAGACCGACGGGACGTCCTGCGGTTTCGCGCGGCCGACGCGATCCTATGGTGAGGCGCAAAGGGAGGCCGCGGAATGAGTCTGGCGCTGCGCTCGCAAGAACCGCAGATCAACGATCGTTACGTCCCGGCCAGTCCGTATGGCTGGCCGTTCGACGGAGATTTGCGGCTGCAAAACACCGCGCTCATCGTTATCGACATGCAAACGGACTTTTGCGGGGTGGGCGGTTATGTCGACAAGATGGGCTACGATCTTTCGCTCACCCGCGCGCCGATCGAGCCGATCCGCCGGGTTCTCGCGGCAATGCGGAAGGGCGGCTACCTCATCCTTCATACACGCGAGGGGCACCGTCCGGATTTGAGCGATCTTCCCGACAACAAGCGCTGGCGCTCGCGTCAGATCGGCGCCGGAATCGGCGACCCCGGTCCGTGCGGCCGCATTCTTGTGCGCGGCGAGCCCGGCTGGGAGATCATTTCGGAGCTTGCGCCGGCGTCCGGCGAAATCGTGATCGACAAGCCGGGGAAAGGCTCGTTTTGCGCGACCGATCTCGAACTGATCCTGCGCACGCGGGGCATCCGCAACATCGTTCTCACCGGCATCACCACGGATGTTTGCGTGCACACGACGATGCGTGAAGCCAATGATCGCGGCTTCGAGTGCCTGCTTCTCGAAGATTGCTGCGGCGCGACCGATCTCAGCAATCACGAGGCTGCGATCAAGATGGTAAAGATGCAAGGCGGTGTATTCGGCGCGGTCGCGGACTCGAACGCGCTTCTTGCGGCACTTTAGCGATGCGTGCGATTGGCATCGAAGCGGCGAGCGTGACGAAGCGCTTCGGCGCGTTCACGGCGTTGGAAGACGTATCGCTGAAAGTCCAGCCAGGCACGATCCACGCATTGCTCGGCGAGAACGGCGCCGGCAAGTCGACCTTTGTCAAATGCCTGCTCGGTTATTACCGAGCCGATGCCGGCGATTTCCTCATCGATGGAAAAGAGGAGATAATCTCGCAGCCGCAGGACGCTGATCGTCTCGGCCTCGGCATGGTTTATCAACATTTCACGCTTGTGCCGTCGATGACGGCTGCGGAGAATCTCGTCATGGCGCGCCCGGATGTGCCGCTCGTCATCGACTGGACGGCGGAGCGTAAACGCCTCGACGCGTTCATGGCTGAAATGCCCTTCAAAATTCCGCTCGATATTCCGCTCGGCACGCTGGCCGCCGGGGAGCGGCAGAAGGCGGAAATATTGAAGCAGCTTTATCTCGCGCGCCATCTGCTCGTGCTCGACGAGCCGACATCGACGCTGACTCCGCAGGAAGGTGAAGACGTGCTGCACCTCATGCGTAGCCTCGCCGATGCCGGCGAACTCACCATCATCATCATCACGCACAAGCTGAAAGAGGTGATGGCCTTCGCCGACGAACTGACGGTGCTTCGGCGCGGCAAGATGGCGGGAGGGGGCAAAGTTGTCGCGCTCAGCCCGGCCGACATGACGACGATAATGATCGCCGAGTCGCATAACCCAGCGGCGCTCGCGCGCACCGGTGAGCCCGATCCGAGGGCGCGACTTACAATCCGCG
>JAFAVH010000268.1 GCA_019242655.1 Methylobacteriaceae bacterium | reverse complement strand
ACGAGGTGGTGCTGGTCGCCCACGATCCGAAGAAGCTGCCTTACGAGCGGCTCCTCAAGACCTTTTGGGAGGGCCACGACCCGACGCAGGGCATGCGCCAGGGCAACGATGTCGGCACGCAATACCGCTCCGGCATCTACGTGACCTCGCCGGCGCAGCGTGCCGCGGCGGAAGCCTCGAAGGAGGCCTACGAAAAGGCGCTTGGCCAGCGCCGCATGGGCCCGATCACGACCGAAATCCTCGACGCGCCGCCTTTCTATTTCGCCGAGGATTATCACCAGCAATATCTGGCGAAGAACCCTGCCGGCTATTGCGGGCTCGGCGGCACCGGCGTGTCCTGTCCGATCGGGATCGGCGTCGCGGCGGAATAGGCTGCCTTGAGCGAGTGCGTCATGGCCGGGCTTGTCCCGGCCATCCACGTCTTGCCATAACGCCTGTGGTGCCCGGCGGGGCATGACGGGTCGAAATCATGATCGAACGCGCCATCGAAAAAATCCTGTTCGCCAGCCGATGGCTGCTTGCGCCGTTCTTTATCGCGCTCGCACTCAGCCTGCTCGTCCTGCTCCTCAAAATGGGCCACGCGTTTTACGAGTTCGCGCTGCATGCCTGGAGCGGCACCGAGTCGGACACGATTCTCGGCATTCTCGGCCTGATCGATCTCACATTGACCGGCTCACTTATCGTCATCGTCATCTTCTCCGGCTACGAGAATTTCGTCTCGCGCATCGAGGCCGCCGATCATGCGGATTGGCCGGAATGGATGGCGAAGATCGACTTCACCGGGCTGAAGCTGAAGCTCCTGTCGTCGATCGTCGCGATCTCGGCGATCCAGCTCTTGCGCGGCTTCATGGACGTGAAGAACACGACCGACCGCGAGCTCTGGTGGTATGTCGTCATCCACCTCGTCTTTGTCGCGTCTGGGCTGGTGCTGGCGCTGACAGACAGATTGTCGGAGCATCAGCCCGGGCAGAGTGCGTGAGAATACCCTCACCCTGAGGGGGCGCGAAGCGCCGTCTCGAAGGGTGTATCCGTAACGAAAGAGCTTTTGGCCTCCTTCGAGACTCGCCTTCGGCGCTCTTCAGGATGAGGGATGTGTTTAGCCGACCCGCTCTGTCCGTCGCGTCGCGCTACCGCCCGCTAAGTCTGCATATCGCGCCGCATCGATCCGCACATAGGCTTGCGCGGCTTTATCCACGACGTAGAGCGTATCGCCGGTGCGTGTCGGATCGAACCCATCGGCAACGAGATCGAGCTTGCGCGGCTTGAACGTGCCGGTGATCTCGAGATGATCCTGCAGGCGCAAGAACATCGGGCGCGCATAGTCAGGCAGATGCGCTTTCAGATGCTCGCGCAGCGCCGCGATGTCGAACGCGGCAACGTTCTCCGGCACGATCGCGGCCATGCCGGCGCGACCGTCGTTGCCGGGAATCTGCACGCCATAGACGGTCGCTTCGAAAACGCCGGGGAAGGTGGTGATGCATTCGGCGACTTCTGTCGTCGAAACGTTCTCGCCCTTCCAGCGGAACGTGTCACCGATACGATCGACGAAATAGAAGTAACCGCTTTCGTCTTTCTTCATGAGATCGCCGGAGCGAAACCACGCGTCACCCTTGCGAAACACATCGCGCATGATCTTCTTGTCGGTCGCCGCCTTGTCGGCATAACCGTCGAAGCGGTTGGCCGGCTTTTTCGGATCGTCAAGGATTTCGCCGAGGATTTCGCCGGCTTCTCCCGGCGCGCATTCGATGCAGAGGCCGTCAGGCCCGCGTACCGGCTCCTCGCGCTCGATGTCAAAGCGCACGATTTTCACGCTGAATTTGCGCTCCAGCCATTTCGGGATCCGCCCGACGGCGCCGCTCATCGAATCGAAATTGAATAGTGAGATGTTGCCTTCCGTCGCGCCGTAGAATTCCAGTATCTTTGGCAATCGGAAACGCTGGCGGAATGCATCGAAAATATCCGGCCGCAATCCGTTGCCGAAGCAGGCGCGAAGTTTGTGGGACGTATCCGCCGGATTCGGTGGCGTCGCGAGCAGATAACGGCACAATTCGCCGACATAGACGAACAGCGTGCACTCGTAGCGCGCAATGTCGGGAAAAAACTCGCGCGCGGAAAACTTTTCGCGGATGACGCATGTCCCGCCGACGCAGAGCGTGACGCCGACCCCGCAAATGCCGCCGGTCGAATGATAGAGCGGTAGCGCCATGTACATTTTGTCGCTGGGTTTCGAGCCCATTGCCCCGGCGAAGCCGAACATCATGCGCAGAAGTCGCGATTGGTTGATGTTGGCGGCCTTAGGCAGGCCGGTCGTGCCTGACGTATAGATGTAGAGCGCTTTGTCTGCCGTCGTCATCTTCGCGCGCTCGGCAACGGGGATGTTGTCGGCAGAAAACTCGACGAGCTGCGCGTCGACCCGCGGCAGGTCGGAGCGGGGCCC
>JAFAVH010000300.1 GCA_019242655.1 Methylobacteriaceae bacterium | reverse complement strand
CGCAGATGGATCAGCTCGTCACGAAAGTCACTTCGATCCGCGTCGGCGTCGCGGTTCCGACCTGTCCGGCGTTTGGCCGCGTCGCCACCGGCTGAATCTGCAGCTTGATGCGGCCGTCGCTCGGCGGCGCGTTGCCGTAAACACGTTGGATTGCATTGGTCACGTCGAGCACGAAGGACGGCTTCGCATGTCCATGCTGACCGCTCTTGTCGCCATGAACGAAAACGCCAAAGCTGCCGACGTAGTTCGGATCCGTTGCCGGCGTCTGCGGCGTCAGATCGGGGCGGTCCAGGAAGACGCGATATTGCGTGTCGACCGGATTTGTCACTGCGACATCGCGCAGGAAGACGAGCGCGCGGGTCCCGGACGCGCGTATCTCGCGCGCTGCCGTCATCCCCAGTGCTTCGAACCCTGACGGCACCGCGCGGTGGCGTGTCACTGCCTCAACGAGATTGGGATCGACGTTGAGCGCGACGGTCAGGGGCTTCGCCGCAGTCGCGGTGGCGTTCTGCGCAGGTGCTGCGGTGAAGGTTTTGATCCCATTTTGATCGGTGTTTCGCGGCGCCGTGCGCAACGTCGTCAGCTTGTTCTGCAGCGATACGATTGCCGGGGATGCCGCGGCCGTCTGCGCGGGCGCCGCCAAGCCGTATGTGTAGCCGAGGTTTTCCGGAACGAAGAGGTCCGACACTTTCGGCGAGTAGATCGAGCCGTCGGGATTCAGAAAATTATCGGTGAACGGCATGTCCGTCCAAAGCGACTCGGAGGAATTGGCGTTTCCGGCCGAGTTCCACAGGGCCCAAATACGGTCGATGTTGCAATGATGCATGAAGAAGATCGGATCGCGCGGCGACACTGCGCTCGGCATCCAGCCGCCGATATTATTGTGCACGAGATTGTGCGCGGTGCCCTCGAGAACGCCCTGCACGCCGCCGCCGCCGACGACCCATGAAGGATCGAGATTGTTTTGGCCATCGGGCCGGCTTGTGCCGAAATCCTCATAATCCGTGGAGGCGAGTATTTGTTGCAGCACGGTCGGGCCGACGACATCGGCCGGCATGGGTTTCGCGGCCGGCCACGTGCGTTTCCACGTCGCGCCAAAGCCGCGGTCATTCACGAACAGCGGATTGTTCTTGCCGTCCGGCGTCTTCGCATGAAGAAACACGTCCGGCATGGTTGGATTTGATGTCCAATCCCAATAGGGCAGCGCAAAATTCTGATTGTTCGTGATGTCGCGAATGACGCGCTCATACATCGCGATGTAGGCGCGGTGCCAGGGCAGGAAATACCAGTTGCCGTGCGGGCAGAATTTATATGTATCGGGATCGCTGCCATGGACTCCGCAAAGGTTCACCCAGCTTATTTTTTGCGTTGCAGGCCGCTGCTTCAAAATTCCGACTGCGTCGCGATAGGTCGCAACGATCGGATCATTCCAGGCGAGGCCCTGCAATGAACGGCGTTCCGGGGGCTGGCCCTGCGCGAGTGCTTCGATCCCCCTCAGATTTTCGGAGATCAGTCCTGCGCCGATAACGGCGCCCTGCAAAATGACGGTGCGACGCGAAATAGTCATGGCGCGCTCTCCCTAACGCGAGGGCGGAGCGAACCACGCAGCAATGGGAAGGTCAACTAAAGATAGAATCAATGATCGTTGTGAAACACCGATGCGCCGGAGCAATCATTCGCAAATCGCGCAACCTTCGTGAAACAAAACAGGCGCCTCGACGGCGCCCGTTTCTTCTCAAAGCAAGCTCACCTTCACCAATGACGATGCCAGCGATGCCGCCAGCCGCGGTGCCAACCGCGATGCCATCCGCGATGATGCCAGCGCCAACCAACCTGCTGCACGTCGGCTGAGCTCGTTGCAATTCCAGCGGCTTTGTTCACCGGCATGGCCGAACCTGCGCTTGCCGAAAACACAGCGAGAGCGCCGATTGCAGTGAGCGCCAGCAAACCTTTTTTCATCTTGTCCATTCGCTCCTCCTTTGGGAACGCACGCGTAATCAAAGCTAGGACAGGTGGTTGCATAATTACGCAGATTTAATTCGGTTACGATGAACGGCGCGCGCAGCGACCGCCAAAAGAAAACAGGCGCCGCATGGGCGCCTGTCTCTCCTCAACTCAGTCGGAGCTGGAAGCGGTTACGGCCGTACGACCACCGCGGGTCCGCGCCAGCCCGGACGACGCCAGCCGGGCTCGCGGACGACAACGGCCGGACGGCGCCAGCCGTTCGGCTTACAGCCCCAGGGGCTCAGATGCATGCCCGGACCGCATCCGTCGCGAACCTGGACGATTGCCGTGTCGCTTGAGACGGGAGCCGCCGGCATGGCCTGCGCGCCGAGCGCGCTTGCCGCTACGATCGCACCCGCCGCAGCGGCGCTCAAAGCAAATTTCTTCATAGGTCTCCTTCCCGAATCGGCCCGCTCGCTAGCTGAGCCGGGGCCGATGATAGGCTTGTCCCCCGCTGTCACAACACATCGTAGGTGCGATGGTTCACAAGGCGTTCGCCACGTCCGTGCGGCCTCTTCGCGCATTTACCCTCGGCTGAAATTTGTGCGTTGGGCCCAAGACTTTCGTCGAGTCTGCCCAATATTCGCCGCGTGCGGCGATTCCGGGCGTGAGCCCGACCTGTGGAGGATGGGAATGCGACTACTGACGACAACAGCTCTGCTTCTTGCTCTCGGCTCGGCAAATGCGGCTTCGGCCGGCCCGGTCGCAATCGACACCGGCCTCGCTGCAGCAGGCAAGGCGCCGATCGAGCAGGTGCAATGGTGGGGTCCGGGGCCGTATTACGGCGACGGCTATTATGGCCCCGGCCCTTATTACGGCCCCGGTCCCTACTATTACGGCCCCGGCCCGTTTTATGGCCCGGCGGCGGTCGGCGCGGCAGTCGGCGGCCTCGTTGGGGGCGCTGTTGCCGGCGCAGCGAACGTTGCGGCAGGCGTAGCTGCGGCTCCGGCGGCAGTGGTTGCGGCGCCTGGGGCGGCAGTGGCGGCTCCCGGAGGTCCGGTCATCGACGTCGCCTACTGCCAGCGGCGGTTCCGCTCTTATGACGTGCGCAGCCAGACCTATATGGGCAGCGACGGCACCCGCCATCCGTGCCCGAACTAAGCGTCTCTAGCCCGTCTCGGCGGCCAGCCGCTCCAAAAAGGGGCGCTGGCCGCCGAGTAATTTCTCTTCCGCCTCGGCCAGCGTGAACCAGCCGGCGCGATCGACTTCGGGGAAGGTCGCTCGCTGTCCGCTCTTTGGCGGCGAGATCATCTCGAACGTGTTGCTGACGATCTTTTGCGGATCGATGTCGCCTTCCAGCGCCCAGGCCGTGACGATCTTGCCGCCGGCCTGACGTACCTCACCCAAAGCAAAGAGATCGCCGGCCGGAGCGGCCATGCCGGTTTCTTCCTCGAACTCGCGCAATGCGACAGCGCGCGCGTCTTCACCCGCCGCATACTCGCCCTTCGGGATGGACCAGCTGCCTGCATCGCGCTTTTGCCAGAAAGGTCCGCCGGGATGGACGAGAAACACGCGCACGCCGTCGGCATCGCGTCTGAACAAAAGCAGCCCGGCACTGCGCTTCGGCATCGCCGCGCCTTAGGCGTCAAGCTCCGGATAGTGGCGAAAAATGCCATCCTCGTTGAAAGCAATGCGCCGCGGGCTCTTTAAATAAGCTTCGATGCGCGGGCGCTTGGCAACCGCGTCATGCAGTGCCGCGATATGAGGATACTTGCGCAACGCGCGCTTTGTCAGCTTCGGAAACGCGTAGCTCAGTCCGGCAACGATTTGGAAAAGCGACAGATCGGCATACGTGATCTTGGCCCCGACGAGGTGTTTCGAACCAGCAGGGTTGCCCTTGAGAATGGTTTCAAACCAGCTGAAAAATTTCGGCACGCGGTTGTCGCGAAAATCTTCCGCGCGCCGCGCCGCTTCCTTCTTCTGATCTTCGTAGTAGAGCCCGGACGCAATCGGGTGATGCGTGTCGTGCGCTTCGGCCACAAAATCGGCGATCGTCAGCTGGATTTGATGCGTCCAAAGCCGTCCTGCCTCGTTTTTCGGCGCGAGACCGTGCTTGCCGCCGAGATAGAAGAGGATGGCCGCCGTTTGTCCGATGATGATATCGCCGTCCTTCAGGAATGGCGGTGCGAAGGGCGGGTGCTCGCCTTTCTCCATAAGGGGTTCCATCGCGGCCATGCCCTTCTTCGACTCGCGCGCGACATCGACGTAGTCCGCGCCCGCTTCTTCCAGCGCGAGCCGCACGAATTCGCCGCGGCCCTGAATGCTTGGCCAGTAATAGAGCTCGTACGTCATCGTTGCGCCGTTAGACCTTCACCTGCGCGCCGAGCTCGACGACGCGATCCGAAGGAATCGAAAAGAAGTCCGTTGCGTTCGTTGCCTGCCGCGAAAGCGCGACGAAGAGCTTATCCTGCCAGCGCGGCATGCCGGACGTGCGGCTCGTCTTCAAGGTTCGGCGGCCAAGGAAAAACGACGTCGTCATGATATCGAATTTCAGGCCGGACTTGCGCATGCTCGCCAGCGCTGCCGGAACGCGTGGGATTTCCATGTAGCCGTAGTTCAAGGTGATACGGATGAAACCGTCGGCGATGTTGTGAATCTCGAAGCGGTGCTTGGCCGGAATGCGTGGCGTTTCGCCGGTGCGCACGCACATGATGATGATGCGCTCATGCAGGACTTTGTTGTGCTTGAGATTGTGCATCAGAGAGGACGGTGCGACTTCGGGATTGCTGGTGAGGAAAATCGCCGTTCCCGATACGCGCGTCGGCTTCGATTTCTCCAGCATGCGAATGAGATCGCCGATCGGAATCGAGTCACGATGGGTTTTGATTGTGAGCAAGTGAGAGCCGCGCACCCAGCTCCACATGATGACCATGGAGCAGATGGCAATGAGCAGCGGGACCCAGCCGCCGCCGAAAATCTTGAGCAGGTTCGCCGAGAAGAAGGAGACGTCGACCACGAGAAAGGCCCAGGCGAACAAGGAAGCAGCCCAAAGCGGCCAATGCCAACGTCTCCATACGACGACGAAGAGCAGGCACGTATCGACCACCATGGTGCCGGTGACCGCGATTCCGTAAGCGCCGGCCAAATTGCTCGAGCTCTTGAATGCGATGACCAGGGCGATGACGCCGAATGCGAGCAGGCGATTGATGCGCGGAATGAAAATCTGGCCTTCCTGCATTTCGGACGTGTGCACAATCTCGAGCCGCGGCAAGAGGCCGAGCTGAATTCCTTGTCGCGCAATCGAAAAAGCGCCGGTAATGACGGCCTGACTGGCGATGACCGTTGCGACCGTCGCAAGGAGGACGAGAGGAAGCAGCGCCCAGTCCGGCGCGAGCAGGTAGAACGGGTTCTCGATCGCCGCAGGATTACTGAGGATCAGCGCGCCCTGACCCAAATAGTTGAGCAGCAAAGCCGGTAAGACAAAGCAGCCCCAGGCAAAGCGAATGGGCCTGCGTCCGAAATGGCCCATATCCGCGTAGAGCGCTTCGGCGCCGGTGACGGCCAGGAAAACGGAGCCGAGAACGGTGAAACCGATGAGCCCATGCGTAAACAGAAAACGTAGGCCATAAAGCGGGTTGAACGCGTACAAGACCTGCGGCGCATCGGGAATGTGCATCGATCCGAGAACGGCGATCACGATGAAGAACGTGACCATGATCGGCCCGAAAAACGCCGCAACGCGCCCGGTGCCGTGCGTCTGCACCCAGAACAACGTGATCAGAATGATCATCGTGATCGGCAGGACGTAATCTTCGAAGCGGTGCGTGACGAGCTTCAGTCCCTCGACGGCGGAAAGCACCGAGATCGCCGGCGTGATCATCGCGTCGCCGGAAAACAGCGCGGCGCCGGCAATGCCGAGAAAGAAGACGGGTGCGGCGCGCCGGCCAAGCGCGTTCTGCGCCAGCGCCATCAGCGAGAGCGTGCCGCCTTCGCCGCGATTGTCGGCACGCATCATGAAGATCACGTACTTGGTGGTGACGATGATAAACAGCGCCCAAATAAGCAACGATACGGTGCCGAGGACCGTCGTGTCGCTGATTCCTGTGCTTTGGACGTGAACGAGAGATTCACGCAGCGCGTAGAGCGGGCTCGTGCCGATGTCGCCGTAGACGACGCCCATCGAGCCGATGGCGAGCGGCGCCAGGCCTGACTTCTTGCCCGGCGCGGGCGCGTGTTCGGTCGGGGTGATTGCGGCTTGTCCCAGCGCCGGCTCGTGCACGATGTTTTGCGCCATAGACGGGCCTGATGCGCGGACGAGCGGCCCGCGGAAGCGCAGCCATATACCGGGTTTCTCCAGCCTGGAGAAGCAGCCGCTGGCTTCGCCTCTAACACGCGGCAGGCCGCGCGAGTTGCGCGGGCGCAGGGGCCCTGCGATTTAGCCTAAATGTCGGGCTTCGACCTCCCGCTCCCGATCGATCCCGTTCTCCCGGATGTAGCTGCGGCGCTTGCGCGCGGCAGCCGGCTTGTCGTCGTAGCGCCGCCCGGCGCCGGCAAGACGACGCGCATCCCGCTCGCATTGCTCCGTGAGGACTGGGCGGCCAACAAGCGCCTCATCCTGCTTGAGCCGCGGCGGCTTGCGGCGCGCGCGGCAGCGCAGCGCATGGCGGAAACGCTTGGCGAGCGCGTCGGCGAGACGGTGGGCCTTCGCATGCGGCTCGAAACGCGAATTTCGGCGAAGACGCGCATCGAAGTCGTCACCGAGGGCGTGTTTGCGCGGCTGATCCTCGATGATCCGGTGCTCGACGGGGTTGCCGCGATTCTCTTCGACGAATTCCACGAGCGTTCGCTCGATGCCGATTTGGGCCTGGCGCTCGCGCTCGACGTGCAAGGTGGTCTGCGCGACGATCTGCGTGTCGTAGTCATGTCGGCGACCCTCGATGGCGCACGGGTCGCCGCGCTTATGGGCGACGCACCGATCATTGAAAGCGCCGGGCGCGCTTATGCCGTGGAGACGCGCTATCTCGGCCGCGATCCTCGCGAGCGCATCGAGGACGCGGTCACCCGCGCCATCATGCGCGCGACCGAAGCTGAAGCCGGCTCGCTCTTGGTCTTCCTGCCGGGGCAAGGGGAGATCGTGCGCACTGCCGGACGGGTCGCCGCGCAGCTCGGCGATCCCGCGATCGACATCGCGCCCCTTTACGGCGCGCTGGAGCGCGGCGACCAGGATCGCGCGATTGCGCCGTCGCCCACCGGGCGGCGCAAAGTGGTGCTGGCGACATCCATCGCCGAGACATCGCTGACGATCGAAGGGGTGCGCGTGGTCGTCGACAGCGGATTGTCTCGCGTGCCGCGTTACGAGCCTGGACTCGGCCTGACGCGGCTTGAGACGGTGCGCGTTTCGCGCGCCGCCGCCGACCAGCGCCGCGGCCGGGCAGGGCGCACGGAGCGCGGCGTCTGCTATCGGCTCTGGGAGGAAGCGGCGAACGGCGCGCTCGAACCGTTCGCGCGTCCGGAAATCCTCGATGCGGATCTCTCCGGTCTCGTGCTCGATCTCGCGCATTGGGGCGTGCGCGATCCGCATGCGCTCGCGTGGCTCGATCCGCCGCCGGCGCCCGCTTGGAACGAGGCGCGGACCCTTCTGGTCCGGCTCGGCGCACTGGACGCCGAAGGTGCGATCACGGAAACCGGCCGGCGCATGCGCAACCTGCCGCTGGCGCCGCGGCTTGCGCGCATGGTGATCGAGGCGGCGGGGCACGGACAAGCCGAGGAAGCCGCGCGCGTTGCAGTGCTCCTCTCGGAGCGCGGGCTTGGCGGGGCATCGACCGATTTGTCCGATCGGCTGCAGCAGCTCGCGCGGGACCGTTCGCAAAGAGCGGAGGCGGTCCGGCGGCTTGCCGCGGGATGGGCGCGCACCGCAGACAATGATGTTCCCGGGCGGGACGCCGAAGCTTTGTCCGTCGGCGCGCTCCTGACGCGCGCCTATCCCGATCGCATCGCCAAAGCGCGTGGGGAGCGGGGGCATTTCCTGATGGCGAACGGACGCGCCGCCGCGCTCGAGGCGCACGACCTGCTTACCGGCAACCCGTACCTGGCTATTGCAGAGGTCTCCGGCCGGGCGGATCGCGCGCGCATCCTTGCCGCGGCGTCGCTGAGCGAAGCAGAGGTTCTCAATCTGGCGGCCGGCCAGATCGAAACCAGGACCGAAACGACGTTCGATCCTGCGAGGCTCGCGATGCGCACGCGTCGCGTGTCGCGGCTTGGCGCGATCACAGTTGCCGAACAAAATCTACCGGTCGAAGCCGGATCCGAGAGCGCGCGCATCCTCGCCGAGGGTATCGCGCGGAGCGGCATCGATCGGCTGCCCTGGACCGCTGCACAGAAGCAGCTGCGCGAACGCGTCGCCTTCCTCCGCGTGGCCGAAGGCGACGAATGGCCGGATTTGTCCGATGCGGCACTTGCCGCACGTCCGCGTGAGACGCTCGCGCCGTTTCTTGAAGGGCGGAATGGTGTTGCCGCCATCGTGCCCGATGACTTGGATCAAATCTTTGGTGCGCTGTTGCCGTGGCGCCTCAAGCGGCGTCTCGAAAACGAGGCGCCGACACATTTCGCCACGCCCGCCGGCTCATCCCTGCCGATCGACTATGGCGCGGAAGGCGGACCCACGCTCGCTGTTCGCGTGCAGGAACTCTACGGATTGTCGCAACATCCGGCGATTGCCGGCGGCCGCGTGCCGCTGACTTTGACGCTACTCTCGCCGGCGCGGCGGCCGATCCAGATCACCCGCGATCTGCCCGGCTTTTGGAAGGGATCGTGGGCCGGTGTTCGCTCCGAAATGCGGGGCCGCTATCCCAAGCATGTATGGCCCGACGACCCCGCGAGCGCCGCAGCGACGACCCGCGCCAAACCGCGCGGGACGTGAGCGAGGCGCATCGTAAACGGAACGTATGTTGCCTCGTGGTCATGCTCCGCTATCGCTTAATCGGCAAGTCAGAGAATCTCATTAGCCTTGCGGGCAAGCTTTCGCACGTCCGCGTCATGTCATTTGCGCTGAAACTTGCCTGCGTTCTTTGCGTCGTCGCATTCGCCGCGGCGGGCTTGATGCCGCGCATTGCCGCGCGGCTGAGCACAAACCATGCCGCGCCTGCCGCGAGCGCCGGCCCATCCAAAACAACCGCGCCCACCCACGTCGCCGCAGCCGCGCCTTCGAAAGCGCCCGAACCCGCAGCAGCGCCGCAGCCGAAAGCCGCCGTACCGACGGTGTCATCGCACGATTCCGATAATTTCGGCTTTCGCCGCGTCGATCTTCCCGCAGGGCCGGGCGGTCACTTCCGCGCCAATGTCGAGATCGACGGACGCACGATTCCAATGCTGGTCGATACGGGCGCGAGTTACGTCGCGCTTTCAGCGGAAGATGCGGACCGGCTCGGCGTGATCACGCGTCCCTCCGATTTCACCATAACGATGTATACCGCAAACGGGCGCGCGAAAGCGGCGCCCGTGCGTCTTCATGCCCTGCACATCGATAATCTTTCGATCTACGATGTCGATGCAATCGTCGCGCAGCCGGGCGCAATGCGCGGCAGCTTGCTCGGGATGAGCTTTCTGCGCCGCCTCACACGTTTCGAGGCGCAGCCCGATCGTTTGCGGCTGATCCAATAGGCGAAAGCAAATCGCCCTTCCGTTGCGGCAGGCGCCGGAGTAGAAGCACGGTCCGCAATTGGCCGCTGCCGCAAGGACCCGCATGTTTCCGAAGCCCGTCGCCGAACTCAAGCCGAACACCTATGCATTTGAATCCTCACCGATGGTGAAGCCGACTGGCTTTCGCGAATACGATGCGCGTTGGCTGTTTGAGAAAGAGATCAATCTCATGGGTGTCGAGGCACTCGGCCTCGGCCTCGGCACGCTGCTGCGGCAGATGGGTGTCAAGCCGGAAATCGTGACCGGACACGATTTCCGCTCCTATTCGTCCTCGATCAAGCACGCGCTCGTCCTCGGATTGATGGCGGCTGGCGTGAAGGTGCACGACATCGGCCTGGCACTTTCGCCGATGGCCTATTTCGCGCAATTCGATCTCGATGTACCGGCGGTCGCGATGGTAACGGCGTCGCACAACGACAACGGCTGGACCGGCGTGAAGATGGGGGCGCAGCGCCCGGTCACGTTCGGACCCGACGAAATGACGCGGCTGAAGGAAATCGTCCTTGCCGGAAAATACGAGTATCGCGACGGCGGCTCATATCGCTTTGTCGAGAACTTCCGCGATAGATATCTTGCCGATCTCGCGGCGCGGCCGAAGATCAAGCGCAAGCTGAAAGTTGTTGCGGCCTGCGGCAACGGCACTGCGGGCGCCTTTGCCCCGCGACTTCTCGAAGCGCTCGGCTGCGATGTCGTGCCTCTCGATGCCGAGCTCGATTACACGTTTCCGCGCTACAATCCCAATCCCGAAGACATGAAAATGCTGCACGCCATGGCCGACAAGGTCCGCGAAGTCGGCGCCGATGTCGGGCTCGGCTTTGACGCCGTTTGCCTGGAGCACCGGATCGGTTGCGAACAACCCGGTCGATTTCACATCGACCACGAAGGTCGCACGCGGATGAAGCGCCGACATGTCGCGCGCCAGCATGACACCGACCTTGTCGGCGAAAATCTCTTCGCCGTTATTGTCGACGACACCGCAGCGATCGCCTCACCGTCAAAGCCGAGCCCGACATCGGCGCCGACTTCGCGGACCTTGTCGGCCATGGCGTGCAGCATTTTCATGTCTTCGGGATTGGGATTGTAGCG
>JAFAVH010000361.1 GCA_019242655.1 Methylobacteriaceae bacterium | reverse complement strand
GTTCGTGCGATCGAGCGTGTAGCCGAAGCCGTTGCGGTCGAAATGGGTAAGGAGCTTGCGCGCCTGGCCGCCGACGTTCTGATCCGAGAGGACCATCTCGTTGACGCCGTCGAAGTCCCACTCATCGTGCGGCGTCATCTGATAGATCCACTTCACCTTGCCGTCGTCCGGGTTGCGCGCCCAGATCGCCATCGACCAGCGATTATCGCCGGGCCGTTGCTTCGGATTCCAGGTCGAGGGATTGCCCGAACCGTAATAGAACAGGTTCAGGTCCGGATCGTAGGAATACCAGCCCCACGTCGTGCCGCCGCCAATCTTCCATTGGTCGCCTTCCCACGTGTTGGTGCCGGAATCCTTGCCGACCGGTTTGCCGAGATGCGTGGTTTTATCGGGGTCGATCAGCGTGTCGGAATCGGGACCCATCGAGTAGCCGCGCCAGACCTGCTTGCCGTCACTGATATTGTAAGCAGTCACGGAGCCGCGCACGCCGAACTCGCCACCGGAAATGCCGACGATCACCTTGTCCTTGATCACGTGCGGCGCGGCGGTTCCGGTCTCACCTTTGCTCGCATCGCCGTTCTTTACGGTCCATGCGACCTTTCCGGTCTTCGCGTCGAGCGCGACGAGCGTCGTGTCCGCCTGATAGAGGAAAATCTTGCCGTCGCCGTATGAGACACCGCGATTGACCGTGTCGCAGCACATCACCGGAATGACAGTCGGATCCTGCTTCGGCTCATACTTCCAGAGGATCTTGCCGTCGTTGTTGAGATCGAGCGCATAGACGATGTTCGGGAACGGCGTGTGCACGTACATCACGTCGCCGAGCACCAGCGGCGCGCCTTCATGGCCGCGCAGAACGCCGGTCGAGAATGTCCATTTCGGCGTCAGGTTCTTGACGTTATCCGGCGTGATCTGGTTCAGCGTCGAATAGCGTTGGTTGGCGTAGTTTCCGGCCGGCATCACCCAATCTTTCGGGTTCTGCGACATCTTGATGAGTTCTTGGTTCGCGTAGGCACTTCCGGCAGCGAAGAGCGCGGCGGCGCCGAGACAGGTAGACAACAGGACTTTTCGCATCAGTTCCTCCCGACAGGACTGTCGTGGGCCCCATCGACGCGAACGAAAGTTCGAGTTTCGCTTCGACAGCGAGCCTTGTTTGGGAAGTGCTTCGGCAGCGTGTCACGACATGAGCGAGGCCGAAGGGCGATGCGAGCCCCGCCTTGCCTTCGAAGAGACACCGAGTTCCCATCCCGATGTTTCTTGCAGCCGATAGCGATGCGAGACTAGGACGGAGTTTTTGCGCGTGCAACACTCCTTTCGGGAAAATCTCCCGGCCATAGTCGAGGAGCTTGCTGCATCGCAAAATGAATGTGCTGCTTTACCTCGCGCGTACGCTCTTCTGGTTCGCTATGCTCTCCTTTGCTGCATCTGCGAAGGAAGCTGAGCAATCATTCCCGATCAAGGAAATCGCGCCCGGCATTTTCGCGCACGAAGGTGCAATCGCACTAACATCGCAAGCGAATGAAGGCGCGATCGCCAATATCGGCTTCATCGTCGGCGATGATGCTGTGGCGGTGATCGACACCGGCGGCAGCGTTCGCGAAGGCCGCGAATTCGCGGCTGCGATCCGGCGCGTGACGAACAAGCCGATCCGCTACGTCATCAACACGCACGTCCATCCCGACCACCTCTTCGGCAACGCCGCGTTTGATTCGCCTGACGTCACCTTCGTTGGTCATGCCAATTTGCCGCGTGCGCTTGCCGCGCGAGGTGCATTTTATCTTTCCTCCTTCCGCCGGATGCTCGGCGATGAGCTGATCCAAGAGGTGCGGATCATCCCGCCGACTTTGACCGTTGCGGACGAGACGACGCTCGATCTCGGCAACCGGCAGCTTGTCCTGAAGGCGTGGCCGCCGGCGCATACCGATTGCGATCTCACCGTGCTCGACAACAAGACCGGAACGCTGTTTTCCGGCGATCTCGTGTTTTTGCACCATGTGCCGATCGTCGACGGCAGCGTGCTCGGCTTCCTGCGGCTCGCGGATGCGCTCGCGGCAATTCCGGCAAGGCAGGTCGTGCCGGGGCACGGGCCGCTTGCCGCCGACTGGCCGCAGGCGCTGGAGGCCGAGCGCACCTATCTCGCGGGCCTCGTCAAGGACCTTCGCGGCATGATCAAAGCCGGCGAGGGTCTTGGCACGGCCGCGAAGGAGGCCGGTCAGTCCGAACGGGCGAAATGGCAGCTCTTCGACGACTATAATCCGCGTAACGCTACGGCCGGCTTCGCCGAGCTCGAATGGGAATGATGGCTTGGCGCAAGCTGCGATAAGCCTTAAATAGCACGCATCATTGCGTCGAACGCGCGCGTGATCTGAGGAGACGCTGCCATGCGAGCCTCGTCCGTTTTCGGCCTTGCAGGCGGGACGCTTGCCCTGGGACTCATTCTCGGCAGCGCCGCATATGCGCAAAGTCCTGCGCCGCCCGACCCGTGGCCGAGCCTCGTCGGCGATCTCTTCCACGATCGTCCCATTCAGAGTGGCGACGGGCTGATCACGCTCGACGCACCCTACCGCGCCGAAGACGCCGCGCTCGTTCCGATGACGCTCGGCTTCGCGCTTCCGGCGGGCGACGCGCGGCAAATGAAGAAGATCACGCTCGTCATCGATCAGAATCCTGCACCGATGGCGGCATCTTTCGAGATCGGCGCGAATTCCGGCGTCACCTCGATCGCAACGCGCCTGCGCGTCAACGATTACACCAACGTGCATGAAGTTGCCGAGCTTTCCGACGGCAATCTCTATGCCGTGCAGAAATATGTGAAGGCGGCAGGCGGCTGCTCGGCGCCCGCCGGCAAGAATCTCGACGAAGCAACCGCGCATCTCGGCGAAATGCGGCTGCGCGAGATTGCCGCGAGGCCCGACACGGCAGGCACGCCGGCTTTACGCGAAGCGCAGCTGATGATCCGCCATCCCAACAATTCCGGGCTGCAGATGGACCAGGTGAGCCACCTCTATATTCCGGCGCGCTACATCGACAGCCTCAAAGTGTTCCAGGGCGACGATCTCATCTTTGCCATGGAAGGCGGCATCTCGATTTCGGAAGACCCGAACTTCCGCTTCACCTACAAACCGAACGGCGCGAAGATGATGCGCGTCGAAGCGCGCGATTCCGGCGGCAAGCAGTTCAAGTCGGAATGGCCGATCGGCGGCGAGATGTAGGGCCTTAGAAGCACCGTATTTCCGCTTCCGCCTGCGCACGCCGCAGGTCGGCTAAAATGCCCTTCGCTTCGTTGGCGCCGCGAAACATCGCGCCGATCTGGCCGAGCGCCTGGTTCATGCTGGCGACGGTCTCCGCCTCCACGTACTTGCTGTACGGAATGAGCGAAGCGATGACATCGATCGAGCAGGAACATTGCTCGAGCGCCTGCCGCGTCTCGCCGTTCACCTTCATGCAGCCGAAGACGTAGTCGGCGCGCGCCGACGTCGGATAGTCGTTCGTTTCGGCTGCGCGGGCGCCTGCCGCGGCGCCGGCGCAGATGACGATCGACACGAAAATCCCGGCTCTCATGCAAGTGCATGATAGCGCGCCTGCACGCCGCGTCGACAACCCGATGACGCGGTGAGATCGCTATGGCATGATCTGCGTTTTCGGGAGGAAGCCGTGACACGCCAAAACATCGGAGCGCCGCATGGCGGATTGCCTTTTTCGCCTGCGGTCCGCGCCGGCGATTTCGTTTTCGTCTCAGGGCAAATCCCGCGCGATGCGAAGGGCGGCGTCCACACCGGCTCCATCGAGGAGCAGACCGAGGCCGCGATCGTCCAGATCACGCGCATCTTGAACGAGGCCGGCTGCTCGCTTGCCGACGTGGTGAAGGTCACCGTCTTCATCGAAGACCCGCGCGATTTCGCCCGCTTCAACAAAGTCTATGCCGAGCATTTCTCGCACATGCCGGCGCGCTCGACGGTGGAGGCGCGGCTCATGGTCGATGCCAAGATCGAGATCGAGGCAATCGCTTACCGGCCGGACCTGGATAATCGCCAATCCGCGACGTGAGCAGCCGGCCGGTCTGAGCGAATGCGCGTTTTTCTCGCGGGCGCGACGGGCGTGATTGGACAGCGCCTGGTTCCGCTTCTCGTGCGGCGCGGACACGAAGTGACAGGCACGACGCGATCGCCCGCCAAAGCAGCGGGCCTCGCCGCGCGCGGTGCTGTGCCTGTCGTCGTCGATGTCTTGGATGCATCGGCGCTTGCGCAGGCCCTCGCGGCCGCGCGGCCCGACGCAGTCATCCATCAATTGACCGATCTTCCGAGCGGGCCTGGAACACCGGGCTACGAGGAAGGACAGAAGCGCAACTCACGCCTGCGCCGCGAGGGCACGCGCAATTTGATCGACGCGTCGAAGCGCGCGGGCGCGCAGCGTGTCGTCGCGCAAAGCGTCGCCTTCCTCTATGCGCCCGGCGCGACTCCGCACGATGAAGCCGATCCGCTCGACACCCATGCGGAAGGAACGCGAGCGCTTACCATCGCGGGCGTGACGGCGCTCGAAGACGCCGTTCTGAACACGCCGCCGTTCGCCGGACTCGTGCTGAGATACGGCTACTTCTACGGACTGGGCACATGGAACGAGACGGCGCCGCGCGCGCCCTCGGTTCATGCCGATGCGGCGGCGCATGCGGCATTGCTGGCGCTCGAGCGCGGTCGCCCTGGCATCTACAATATCGCGGAGGACGATAGCGCCGTTTCGACAGCTAAAGCGCGCGCGGACCTCGGCTTCGATCCGACGATCAGACTGGATCAATAAGCAACGGCGGACCGGATCGTCTAGCCGTTTTTGGTCATTGGCGCTAACTTGCCAATTACGAATTCACCTTGGATCGTCTTTTGCTGAGGTGCCGCAGGAGTATCGGATGCCGTTTGTCGAAATAAACAAATTGGCCGCCATCGAGAAGAGACCGGGCTGGCGGGGAAGCTCTTCCACTCGCCAAGCATGACGTTCGGACATTGGGAGTTCGATGCCGGGGCGTCAATCCACGAGCATTGCCATACGCAAGAAGAGGTCTGGCAAGTCCTCGACGGCCGGCTTGAGATCACGATCGGAGGCACCACCCGGATCGCCGAACCGGGAACTGTTGCGATAGTGCCGGCTGATACGCTGCATTCCGTCGAAGCGCTCAGCGACGGCAAGGCGATGGTTGTCGATTATCCGCTGCGACCCGAAATGACGTCCCACGTTTGATGGAGTGCCGCCCCATTGGTCCGCAATTGTGCCGATGGGCTGGCAAAGAACTCTATTGGAGCGGGCGAAGGGAATCGAACCCTCGTATGAAGCTTGGGAAGCTTCCGTTCTACCATTGAACTACGCCCGCGCTGCCGATGAGGCCGCAGCGCCGAACGCAGATGGTCGGAGTGAGAGGATTCGAACCTCCGACCCCCTCGTCCCGAACGAGGTGCGCTACCAGACTGCGCTACACTCCGACAATTTCTCTGCGTTGACGCGGGCCGGCTTATAACCGGCCCCTTCCTGCGCAGCAAGGCCGCGACATTCCCTAGGGGCAGCCGATTTGACCTCTGCCGGTCAGGGCCGTAAGAGGCCTCTCGACCGGGGCTGTAGCTCAGTTGGGAGAGCGCTGCAATCGCACTGCAGAGGTCGTGAGTTCGAATCTCATCAGCTCCACCACGTATTCGTGAAGTGCGAAGAAGACTGCCGTTGAGGCGGCAAGACCCCGAATGTCCGGGCGTTTCACAGATTGGCGCCGGGCTCTGGTGGGTATTTTCCCGCCTTTCGAAGTCCACGACGGCAGGATTTCCGACTCCGGTCTCTGTGGCCTCGAAAAAATTTCCTAAAGTCAGAGACGCCCGCCTTCCTCGGATTGTGAGAGGTCGGCTCACCTCTTTCGGCCGGCAGCAGAAGCCTACAACGAAACACTGACCTTACGAAAGTTCCGCCCCTTCGCGTCTCGGGCGTCTCGGATGCTTGGCGATCCACGCCGCGGGTCCGGCAGGTCAGTGAATTCGGGCATGCTGCACCATCTACTTCGGTCTACTTTAGAACGTGTGGGGCCGCTGCGATGTTGCGTATATACGCGTAAAGGCTGCCGGATCGATGTAGAGAGTGCTTCACGGCAAACCGGCCGCGCCGCAGAAAAAGCTTTGAAATGCTTTCATCGGCGCTGATCGGTCACACGCCACTGAGCGCTCATCCGCCGCGAAGAAATCAACGGAATACGCTTACCCCACGCTCTGCCAAAGCTGCCAAAAGGGCGGCACGGAGCAAATGTACCCTACGTCAGTCAAAACTGGATTGCATCTGCGATCTATCGACCGGCAAATTTAGTTGGAAGTGGAGTTCCACTCGGGTAGGCCCCAAATTCCCTTCCCCATACGCACGATATCGCCGACTTTGTTCGAGCGCCTTGTTATGATCGAACCTATCGTGTTGTTCGGGTCTACATTGCTAATTTTCATTCCCCAAGCTTTCAGGTGCTCGGCTATTTCGGTGTTGCTCATGGGGCGCTTTTGAGCAGCCAATAGCTCCTTTGTAGCTTCAGGAATCGATGTCCGTGTTTTCGGCTTCTGTTCTTCGCGCTTTGCTCTTTTGATTTCTTGGAACCGAGGTGAGAGGTTCATGTCTCGCAGGAGAGCACTGCTTCGAGCTCGGTGTGCATCTGCGAACTTCTCGTCTTTATGCAATCGGGCAAGCTTTTGCCTTTGACGCTCGCGCCAAGCTGGATCGGCGCGATATTTGTCGAGATTCGAAAGATTGCGCTTCCGTCTTACATCCTTAAGAACCGCGTCTGCACCAATAACGGCCGTGACCCGCTTGATGTTGCAACTCCGGCATAAGCCTTTGCCTTTTGATTGGCACGCTTCCGGCTTTTGACAGAGGGGATGCGGACCGCGCGTATCCGCCATGATGTACCTCAAAGGAAAACCCCGGCGCTGAGCGCCGGGGTTCTTTGTTTTTGGACCGTCTGATCGTGGATCAGAAGGCGCGCTGAACGCGCAGGCGGCCTTCGTAGACATTCGACGTTGACGAGAAGGTCGGCAGACCCTGCAGCGTCAGGAAGATGTCGTTGGCCATGCCGAACGGCTTGTCGGTGATGCCGCGGGTATACATGAACTCGGCACCGATATCGAATCCCGTGACCGGCGTCCAGACGAGGTTGGCGCCAGCGCGGAGTTCCTTGTAGTTCGGAACACCGAGCACGTTGCCGAGCGTCGGAGTATTCACGTCCGCGTTGTAACGGACGATCATCGCCGAACCGTAGAACGCCGAACTCCAGGTCGGCAGCCAGTAGTGCTTGTAGGCCGCGACGAGAGCGCCGCCGTGGTTCTTCTCGCACTTGTTGAGCAGCGTCCACGCGCAGTCGCTGAAGGTCGCCTCGGC
>JAFAVH010000289.1 GCA_019242655.1 Methylobacteriaceae bacterium | reverse complement strand
TTTTCGATATTTTCCAGCGCGCGGTCGGTCCACAGCGCCGCCGACTCGATAAAGGGCGCGAGATCAAAAGCGCGCTCCACCGCGTCGCCGTCCCCCCTGAGCTTTGGATCGGCAAGAAGGATGTCGCGCAAATGCTTGCTTTCGTTGCGCACCTTGCCCGCGGCGTCCTCGACGAGATGATGCGCGCCGCCGCGGCCGTGCCGTGGCGCGAGCGCAGATGCCACGGCATCCGAGAACAACAGCCCCCGCCTGATGTCGAGATTTGCGCGCATACGCTCGGGATCGACGCTGAGACCTTCGGCAATCGCGACCGCCTCGCGCAGCGCACCGGAGGCGAGGCCGAAAAGTTGCGGCAGCGCCAGCCATTCGGCATGCCAATGCCCGGGCGGACGCTCATGCGAAACCGCCATCGCGTCAAGTAACGCGGTGACATGCCCCTTCACTGCGGCATGCGCGGCGATGATCACAGTTGAGCCGACCGGATTGCGCTTGTGCGGCATGGCCGAGGAGCCGCCGCGCCCCGGCACGTGCGGTTCGGCGACTTCGCCGACCTCCGTCGACATGAGATGCACGACATCGACCGCCATTTTGGCCAATGTACCGATCATGAGCGCGATCCAGGCGCCGGTCTCGGCCATGCGGCCGCGCTGAGCGTGCCAGGCGATCGGCGGCGCGGTGAGATCGAGCTCACGCGCGAAAGCCTCGAGCAGCGCCGGACCTTTTTCGCCGAACGTGGCGAGCGTGCCGACGGGACCGCCGAGCGAAGCCGCGAGGACGCGTTTACGAAGGTTAGGGAGTTGCGCGGCGCTGTCGGCAATGCCGGTCGCCCAAATCGCAACCTTGTAGCCGAATGTCAGCGGCACTGCGTGCTGGCCATAGGTGCGTCCGACGCACGGTGTTGTGCGATGTTTTCGGGCAAGCTGCGCGAGGCCGTTGATGGTGCGCTCGAGATCGGCTTCGATAAGCTTCAATCCATCGCGCATCTGCAGCACAAGCGCGGTATCGACAATGTCTTGCGTCGTCGCGCCCTTGTGGAAGGCGCGCTCCAATTCCCCAGGCAGCCTGCCGCGAACCGCCTTGACGAAAGGAATGGTGGGCACGCCGGCGACCGCAGTTTCCTTGCCGAGATTTTGCAAATCGAGATCGTCTGGCGTGAGCGCTTCAATCGCCGCCGCCAGCTCGCCTGGCGCGAGTTCCAGTCCGGCTTGCGCGCGCGCCAGCGCGGCTTCGGTCCGCAACATCATCGCGATGCGATTGCGGTCGGAGAACACCGCGCCCATCGGCTCCGTAGCGAAGAGTGGACCGAGGAGTTCTGAATCGAGCGCGGAGAAGGTCACGTTAATGACTTTCTTGGATTAAGCGAGCAAGCTTTTGCAACAAAGCCGGTATGTCCCAGCCGGTGACCGCAATTATAAGCACAGCTCCAAGAAGGAGTAGAGTGTAGATAAAGCTGCTCAGGATATTCAGGCCCACCGTTCTCGACGTATTACCCCTGAGAACTTCCTCCAATATTGTAGGTCGTGCTTTCTCAACAACATCTTGAGAATAAGCCGCAATAATTTGCACTGCCTCGGACCGTTTTCCCTCAAGGAGGGAGGGAGTCCATGTTTTTTGATAGGCACGAATCTCCGCGTCCGTGGGTGCGCGCCCGTTGCGTTCCCGAAATTCGGCAAACCACTCGCGCTTGGCGAATTTGTAAAGAGAGTACGCAACGATACCGACGATCGTCTCCTGACCCTCATCTACTCGACCGACAAGAGTCTCGAATATAGGGTTGTATTCAGGGCTGCTGGATTCGCTGCTCAGGTGCTCTTCTTTGTCGTTCTCTGAGCCGACCATATTTTTTTCCCCGCTTTTCTAAGAGCATCTTCATAAAGCTCTCTCTCGACAATAACCGTTTCACCCACGGCGGCGGGAGAACTCTGCGCACGAGAACGCGATTTACGCGAGCTAACCGCGTAACGGGATGCTCGCTTTAACATTTCGCTCGCCTTAGACATGACGTCTCCTCTATCTGCTGAGGTCTTCACGCCGCCTGACTTGCCTTCTGCAGCCCGACCGAAAACGTCGCCTCCGTTTTGGCCTTGATCTCGTCAACCGAAACGCCGTCGGCGAGCTCGATCAAGGCCATCCCGCCGATCCCATGCTTGTCGATCGTGAACACGCCGAGATCGGTGATCACCATGTCGACGACGGCCGCGCCGGTGAGCGGCAGGTTGCAGCGATGCAGAAGTTTCCGCTCGGTCGAGCCGTCTTTCGCCCTGGCGACGTGCTCCATC
>JAFAVH010000071.1 GCA_019242655.1 Methylobacteriaceae bacterium | reverse complement strand
ATCGTCGATCTCTAAGCCTTTAAGCCGTGCAGCCCGCGCACCACAGTTCTCACAGCCCCAGCGTCTTCTCGGCCCAACCAATCACCACATCACTGTTGAGGAACTTCAGCACGAGCGCTTCTACCTCTTCGTGATGATCGCCCCCGGACACAGCCGTTGCGACAAACGCGTCGCAGCGAGCGTTGAACGCGATGGTCAGCGCCGTCTTTTGGCGCAACGATCCGAGGAAGGAATACGGCCGGCTGCGTCCTGTCATCCACCCCACCTCGATCTTGCGGCCCGGAGCCGCAGCCGCCTGCTTGTCGCTGAAGAGGTCGAAATCGGCCAGCCGCTCCAGCTCCTCGTCGTCGGCAACACCGCTCGTACAGCTGCAGAAGCCGATCTTGGGGCGAAGGTAGACATTTATCTCGCTACCGCAATCAGCCGCCTTGCAGGTAAAGGCGTTCCCGGTTCCCCATTGATCCATCGGAAAAGGCCAGTTGGTGGCGATCCAGATCGGATGCATCCCGGCCGCGGCCCGTCTCACGGGCGCGAGCGCGACAGACCAAAGAATGCTTGCGCCGATTGTAAGCGATATCAGTTTCGCGATGAGCGCCGTTCGGATCAAGCGTGCATCTTTCACGTCCTCGCAAAGAGTGCGAAGTTGACAGAATGCGGCAAAAGCAGCCCGGCGCAAGTGGACCTGCCTGAGACGGCTTGATGTTCCGCTTTGCCCTCTGCGCCGACGATTACGCGATTACGCCTGGGGTGAGCCGCGGGATTCTTGAACTGCTCGAGACCGGTCACCTGACCGCGGTGTCCGCTTTGGTGACCGGGCCCGCATGGGCCGCGGCGTCGGGCGACCTCAAGCCGTTCGCCGGGTCGGTGGACATCGGGCTTCACCTCAACCTCACGCTCGGCGCGCCGCTTGGAGCGATGCGCGGCCTATCGCCATCGGGCCGCTTCCCGGCTCTCGGGAAGCTTGTCCGCTCGGTGCTGCTCGGGCGAGTGGCAACGGCTGAGATGGCCGATGAAATCGGACGGCAGATCGATGCCTTCGCGCAGCATTTCGGGCGCTGGCCGGACTATGTAGACGGGCATCAGCACGTGCATGCATTGCCGGGCGTGCGGGACGCGCTCTTCCGAATTCTCCAGGAGCAGGGGCTTTCCGGGCCCCTCTGGCTGCGCGATCCCGGCGACCGGCTGCATGCGATCCTTGCTCGGCCGCTAAGGGGCAAGGCGCTGGCCGTGGCTGGGCTGACGGCAGGTTTCGCCTCAGCGGCGACGGCAAGCGGTTTCGCTCTCAACGAGGGATTTGCCGGCTTCTCCGATTTTGCCGCGTCCCGGGATTATGGCGCTCTATTCCCATCCTTCCTGCGTTCGCCCGGCAGACGGCACTTGGTGATGTGTCATCCCGGACATTCCGACGACAATCTGGCGAGTCTCGATCCCGCCGTTTTGAGCCGCGACGCCGAACTGGCGTTCCTCCTTTCACCGGGTTTTGCCGATGTGCTGGCGAAGCATTCGGCAGCGTTAATGCGCCTCTCGGAAGAGCGCGGGTCCCATTAAGAGCGGCTTAAGCGGAACACTCTAAGCTTACGCGCTGATGGCTGTCGCTGTCCGCGGCGGTGCCCGTGCCGAGTTCCGGGAATGACATTCATCGCCGAGAACGCATCCGTACCGCTGCCGCTGGGCAGCCGGGATAAGAGCAGGGCGCGCCCGCGCGGGTCGTCGTCGCTGCAGCGCATTCTCGTCGCGATCGTGACGTCGGTGGTTGGAATCGTGCTCGCCTGCGTCGTCGCCGCCGCGGTGCTCCAGGATTCCAACCGAGCGCACCAGGATCTGCAGGACAGGGCGATACTGTCGGTAGACCTCGTGTCGTTGCCGCTTGGCGATGCCGTGGCGCGCCAGGATAGGAACCTCGTCAACCGGTTGCTCTCGGGCTTGGCGACGAACGACGATTTCGTCTGCGCAACAATCCTCGGCCTTGATGAAAAGGTCGTCGACCACGCGGCGACCAAGCTCGAGCAGCGCATCCCGACGGCCGCCGACCTGCGTCAGCTCACCAAGGCGTTGGGTGAAACGCTGCCGCCCGCCCGCCGCCTTGACCTTCGCTTCGATCGCGCGATCGCCTTCGTGCAACCGCTCTATGCCGATGACGGCCGCACCATCGCAACCTTGTTTGCACGCTTTTCCACCGAGCGCGCGATCGGCCAATATACGCGCAACGTGGTCTACGATGCCCTGGCGGGGCTTCTCGTGCTCGTCACCGTCGGGCTGCTTCTTCACGTGCTGGTCGCACGCGTCACCGCGCCCGTCACGCAACTGACCGAGGCGATGCATAGCCTCGGTGCCGGGAATTTATCCGTCGCGGTGCCGGGACGCGAACGCAAGGACGAAATCGGTGCCCTGGCGCGCACCGTCCAGTACTTCCGCGACAGCCTTGCCGATCGTCAGGGTTTGCAGAAGGATGTCGAACGCCAGCGCACAGACGCTGAGGCGCGTCGCGCTCAGCTCGAGACGCTCATCACCGATTTCCGGCTTGTCGTGCGCGAAGCGCTGCATCAGGTGAACCTCCATTCGGATCAGATGACGCTTGCAGCCGACAGTCTGAAGACGATCGCAACGGAGAGCAGCCATCGCGCCCAAGCAGCGGCCGGCTCTACGTCGGAGGCGTCTGCGAACGTCAACA
>JAFAVH010000397.1 GCA_019242655.1 Methylobacteriaceae bacterium | reverse complement strand
GTGATCATCTTCTCGATGCCGATGCCGACAACGCCCGGCTCCTTTCCGGCGCCAAAAGGATTCCGGGTGCGGGTCCAGGTCACAGAGTCCGGACCTGCGAAAGCGGTGGCGGTATCGCGGATGGAGCCGTAGCCTGCGCCACCCGTGAGATAGACAAGGAAGTTGTCCATGAACAAGAAATGGTCGAACGCATAGCCGACCCGTACGCGAATGGAGCCGAACGCGTTGACGCGAGTCGCCGTGCTGACGCCGCCGAGAAAGCCGCCTGGGCCCCCTGTAAGCGGCGCGACGATCGATCTCGAACCGTGAACCGCAGCGCCGTCGAAGTCCGCTTCAGCACCGATGACGATATTCCAGGGGAGTTGATAATCACATCCGACCTGGCCGCCTCCAAGAGGGCCGCTCGTATAGACCTTATTTCGACCGGTGAACCCGCCAAGCACAGGATCCTCCGCGAAGACAGCAAAGTGATAGTCGTCGTAGGCGAAGCCGGCGTTCACACCGACATGGCAGCCGGTCCAGTTGAAGCCGACCGGTGCGATCACGGGCACCGGCGGGGGTGGCCGGCGCGACGGCAGATCGGCTGCGAGGGCACTGCCGGCGCCGAACGCAGCAGCAACGCCCGCAGAAATTAGTCGAACAACATTTCGCATCCGGGTCCGGCCTCTTGTGCGTGTCACAGGCGGAGGAAATTAGCATACCCGGAGCGTCGGCGAAGGCTGGAGGGGGGATGACAAAGACAAATTGGGGCAATGCGGCTTTTCGGTCACAAGATTTGCTACTGTGCCGAGACGGTCACCTTTGATCATCCGAAGGGCGTCTAGATCGATGATATCAGGCCGCATAAGTGCCTGTTTGATACTTTGCGGCGGCGAGCTGATTGTTGGCATAGCCCCCGCCAAAATGCGCCGCCGACGTCTTGAGAGAGTCGCTTCGCTGCTTCGAGAAGCCGCGCTAGATCGCTAATTCAGATCTACGCGGATAGGGACGTGATCTGACGGTTTGTCGTTCTCGCGCATTCTTTTATCGATCGCGACCGCCTGCAATCGATCTGCGGCGATCGGCGACAGAAGCAGGTGATCGATTCGCAGGCCTTTATTCCGCTGCCAGGCTCCTGCCTGGTAATCCCAAAATGTGTAGAGGCCGGGCGCGTCGGTGACGGCGCGCAAGGAATCGACGAAGCCCAGATTCAGCAGGGCACGGAAGCGCTCGCGCGTCGCCGGCAGATAAAGCGCGTCGCCGCCCCAATTTGTGGGATCATAAACGTCGGTCGGGCCGGGGATCACGTTGTAATCGCCGGCAATGACCAACGGCTCTTCCAGGGACAGAAGAGTGTTTGCGTGCGCAATCAGTCTGTCCATCCAATCGAGCTTGTACGTATATTTCTCGGTATCGGGCGGGTTGCCGTTCGGCAGATAAATCGAGGCAACCCGCACGACGCGGCCAGCCTCATCGGGCACCATCGCTTCGATGTAGCGTGCGTGGACGTCGCTCTCATCCCCCGGCAGACCCCGCGAGACTTCGACCGGACGTTTCGACAGGATCGCGACGCCGTTCCAGCCCTTCTGCCCGTGGACGGCGGCATTGTAGCCGGCGTCCTCGATCTCAAGTTTCGGAAAGGCTTCTTCCGTGCATTTGATTTCCTGCAAACAGAGGACATCCGGCTGCACCTCGCGCAAATAGGCGAGGAGTTGCTGCAGCCGCAAGCGAACCGAATTGACGTTCCAAGTGGCGATGCGCACGGGCGACCTCGGCGGACTCGCCGCCTTGTCGCGCCCCAGCCTCAATGCCGCAAGGCCTGAAAGCAAAAAGCCCGGCCGAAGCCGGGCTTTTCATATTGAGGTTGTTTGTGATCAGTAGCGGGCGACCACCGGGGCCGGCGCGCCGAACCAATCGAACTTGTAGTTCAGCCCGGCGCGAACAATGTGATCTCGCTCGCGGAAATTATTGTTATTTCCGAAGAAGAAGTTGTTGTTATTGGTGCGCCCAAGATCGGTGTAAAGGTATTCGACCTTGACGCTCCAGTTGTTGAGGAACGCGTATTCGACGCCGGCGCCGACGGCGTAGCCAACGCGCCAGTTATTACTGTTGTTGACGTTATTGGCGAACGGACCCGCGCCAACCAGGAACGGATTGAAGTTGTTGATGGTCGGGCCAGTGCCGAAGGCAACGCCGCCTGTGCCGTAGACCAGGAAGCGATCAAAGGCGATACCGCCACGACCGCGGACAGTGCCGAGGAAGCGCGTATTATTGCCGTTGTTGCCGAAGTTGAAGAAGTTGTTGCCGTTGTTGTTGTTATTGCCAACGAGCGCCTGCCCGTCGCCCTCGATACCGAGCACGAACTGGTTGATTTGGTAGTTCACGCCGGCCTGGCCACCGCCGATGAAGCGCGCGCTGTTATTGCTGTTGTTCCCGGCAACAAACCCGACGCCGGGGATGAAGATCCCGTTGTTATTGTTGTTGTTCGCGCGGAAGGCGCCACCGGCATTCACGCCGATATAGAAGCCCGTCCAGGTGAAGATCGGGACCGGCGGCACATAGGCAACCGGCGGCCGGCGCGACGGAAGGTCGGCGGCGAAGGCCGAACCTGCCAAAGCGGTCGCCGCGACCGTGGTCATGAGAATCTTACGTAACATTGTACCCTCCAAACGTGCCGAGCTGCTGCTCAGCTGGCGTGATGCCTATGTAATGCGCAGGGTACTTTAAAGGATGATGGGTTCCAGGGATTCACGGGCGCTATTGTCGAGCTGTGGCTGAAGCGCCACAAATTGCCCAAATAATAGGCATTTGAAGCTGGGGCGGTATCCGATCAAGCTTGTCTCGTCCCCGACGCAAAAAGCCCGGCGCGGGCCGGGCTTTCGCTTTATGCAGCAATTCGCTCAGTAGCGGGCGACCACCGGCGCCGGCGCACCAAACCAATTGAACTTGTAGTTCAGGCCAACGCGGACGACGTGGTCCTGCTCGCGGCCAGTGACCGTGAAGCCCGGACCAGTCCCCAAGAGGTACGTCCGGTTGTTACGGCCGAGATCCGTGAAGAGGTACTCAGCCTTCAGGCTCCAGTTAGGAAGGAACGCATATTCAACACCCGCACCGACGGCATAGCCGACGCGCGTGTTGTTGCCATTTGTCGTGGTGAAAAAGCCGGGGATGCCAGCTACCGTGGCCACCGCAGTCGTCGGCAAGTTGGTGCTGCCGAACGCGACACCGCCTGTTCCGTAGACGAGGAAGCGGTCAAAAGCGATACCGCCGCGACCGCGGACAGTGCCGAGGAACCCCGTGCTGCTGCCACCCGAGGCTCCCGGAAACGAGTTGCGGTTGTTGCCGAGGACGGCATCGCCGTCGCCCTCGATACCCAGGACGAACTGGCCAACCTGATAGTTCACGCCCGCCTGACCGCCGACCAGGAATCGGCCATTGTTGTTATTATTGTTGAAGCCGAAGACGGGAGCCGCGCCGCCGAAGAAGACGGCATTGTTGTAAGCGTTGTTGTTGTTCGCCCGGAAAGCGCCGCCGCCATTCACGCCGACATAGAAGCCCGTCCAAGTGAAGATCGGGATCGGCGGCACAAACGCAACCGGCGGAGCCTTGCGCGAGGGAAGGTCGGCGGCGAAGGCCGACCCTGCCATCGCCGTCGCGGCGACCGTGGTCATGAGAAACTTACGTAGCATTCAGTACCCTCCAAGTCTGCCTGAGCGTCCTGCTCAGATGTGATGAAGGGCCGGGTAACGCTGAGCTGGTTTCAAAAGATGGCTGCTTTGGCCAACCCGGTCCCGCCTCGGGGTCGGTGTGTTCAGAATGACACGTTTTGCCTAAGTAGTAGGCAATTTCGAGCCCAAATCAGCGATTTTCGAGGGAGGCTGCGACGAAACGCCCGGCTGGGAGCGCGCGAGATAGGAGCATCCGCTGGCCCGTTTTTCCGCGCCAAGTTGCCTCTCTGGTCACGTCAAGGCTCGTGCCGACCGACCTTCTGCATCGCTGATCCCGGCAAGGATGCCCTCTCGCATGACCGCGCGGCGCAGCGGTCCGATCGCACGCAGGGCTGCCAGCCCGGCATTGCGCATGAAGTCGACCGGCAGGAGATCGGCGAGAAGCAGCCTGTCCATCATGTGGACGCCAAGCGTGCGCAGCCCGACGTCGCCGCGGCGACGATGCTCGTAAAGAGCCAGCGCCGCATCGAGGCGGTGCGCGGTACGAAGATTCACCCCCTCGACGCAGCGGGCGAGCGAGGCGACGTCGCGGATCGAAAGATTGAGGCCTTGCGCCGCGATCGGTGGGAAGACATGCGCCGCCTCGCCAGCAAGCGCCAGACGCGGGGCCGCCAGGCGTCGGGCGGTGAGACCGGTCATCGGGAAAGAGCCAACCTCGCCGTCGATCCGCATTCGGCCGAGGATGCGATGCGACGTCTGCTCGATCTTGCGCGCGAGCTCTTCGCGCGGCAGCGCAAGCAGGTCGCGAGCGTCGTGCGGCGACATTAGCCAAACGAGGCTCGAGCGATGCGGCTCCCGGTCGGTTCCCGCCAGCGGCACCAGCGTGAACGGGCCGGCGCGGGTCAGGAATTCGGTCGAAAAATCCTTGTGCGCGCCGTCATGGGCAAGAAATACCGTCAGCGCCGTCTGTGGGTAGGTCCATGTCGTGACCGGGATGTTTGCAGCCTCCCGCGCTGCCGAGCGCCGGCCGTCGGTCGCGATCACAAGGGGTGCAGAAAGCGTCTCACCGGTTGCAAGAGAGGCGCGGACGGTGTCGCCGGCAAAATCGTAAGCGGCGATCATCCCGTCGATGAACGTAATCGCCGGCTCGCCGCGGATCGCGTCGATGAGCGCGTCGGCGAGCGCGTCATTGGCGACGTTTATCCCCAGCCGCCCAAGACCGACATCGCGCGCTTCGAAAGTTACGTCCGGCGCGGCAAAAAGCGCGTCGGTGTCATCGACGATGCGGATGCCGGCAATCGGACATCCCGGCGGAGCCGCAATCCCGAAACGCGAGAGGAGCCGCAGCGACCCCTCAAACAATGCGACCGTGCGCCCGGCAAGCTGCGCGTCGGTGCGGCCGGCCAACACCACGCGCCGGCCCTGCCGCGCCATGGCAAGGGCAGCGCAAAGCCCCGCCGCACCCGCACCGGCGATCAGCACATCGGCGTCTTGGGGTCCCTGAATCATCGAAAGCCTTCGCGCGGCCGCATGCCAGCAGTTAAGCCGGACTTAAGCGAAGCGCTCCATTCTGACACCATGGTCACCCGCAGGCGCCTTCGAGCTATCGCCATCCCGCTCGTGCTCTACATGGTTTCGGGCAGCGTCGCGGCCTATTTTGTTTGGCATGCCTTAAATGGCGAGCGCGGGCTCAAAGCCAGTCTTGAATATACGAAGCAGATCGCCGAGCTCGAGAAGGAACGCGCTGAGCTGCGCGTAGAACGCGCGCACTGGCAGCATCGGATCGGGCTCATCAGCGGCAACGAGATCGATCGCGACCTGCTCGACGAAGAGGCGCGCCGCCTTCTTGGGCGCGTCAACGGACATGACCTCGTCGTCTTGCTGCCGAGTCAGACCCAAGCCAGTCAGAAATAACCGCGTCAGAATAACCGCTCCGCGTCCGGGAAATCTCTTGCCTGCCATCGCGTTACCCTCTCGCCGAAGCTTTGGTGCCGCGCTATCGTACCTCCAACGGCGAACACGCCTTCGAGCAATTCTGGCGAGGATGATTATGGCAGTTGCCCCGGCCTCTCGTGCCAAAAGCGAGCCGCAAGCTCCTGAAAAGGCGGAGGCAAGGCAAGAAAAGAAGACGAACGGCTCCGGGCAGGCCGCGGCCGTTCCGGGCTTCGCCAAGGACCAGGAACTCGCCGCCTATCGGGACATGCTGCTCATCCGGCGCTTCGAAGAGAAGGCCGGCCAGATGTACGGAATGGGCCTCATCGGCGGCTTCTGCCATTTGTATATCGGTCAGGAGGCAGTCGTCGTCGGCGTCCGAATGGCGTCACGAGAGGACGACCAGGTCATCACCGGCTACCGCGATCACGGCCACATGCTCGCCTGCGGCATGGACCCGAAAGGTGTGATGGCCGAGCTCACCGGGCGCAAGGGCGGCTATTCCAAGGGGAAGGGCGGCTCGATGCACATGTTCTCCAAGGAGAAGCATTTTTATGGAGGCCACGGCATCGTCGGCGCGCAGGTGTCGCTCGGCACCGGGCTGGCCTTTGCCAATTATTACCGCGGCAATCAGACCGTTTCGCTCACCTATTTCGGCGACGGCGCGTCGAACCAGGGGCAAGTCTACGAGAGCTTCAACATGGCGGAGCTTTGGAAACTGCCCGTTGTCTACATCATCGAGAATAATCGCTATGCGATGGGCACGTCGGTGACACGGTCATCCGCGCTCACGGATTTCTCGCGGCGCGGCTCTTCCTTCAACATTCCCGGCGAGCAGGTCGACGGCATGGACGTGCGTGCCGTCAAAGCCGCCGCGGAGAAAGCCGTCCAATGGTGTCGTGACGGCAAAGGCCCGTACATCTTGGAAATGCAGACCTATCGCTATCGCGGTCATTCGATGTCCGATCCGGCGAAATACAGGTCGAAAGAAGAAGTGCAAAAAATGCGCGAGGAACACGACCCGATCGAGCAGGTGCGCGCGCGCTTGTTGAAGAGCAACCAGGCGAACGAAGACGAGCTGAAGCAGATCGACGGCAAGATTCGCGCAATCGTCGCCGAGGCGGCGGAATTTGCGACACACGATCCCGAGCCCGATCCAAGCGAATTGTGGACCGACGTCTACCGTTGACGTCTTCGCCGATCGCTCCCGCTTAAACGCTTCGACGGATCATCCCATGCCAACCAACATTCTGATGCCCGCCCTTTCGCCGACGATGGAGCAGGGCAAGCTCGCGAAGTGGCTCAAGAAAGAAGGCGATGCGGTAAAGTCGGGCGACGTGCTCGCCGAGATCGAGACCGACAAAGCGACGATGGAAGTCGAAGCGGTTGATGAGGGAACGCTTGCGAAGATTCTAATTCCGGACGGCACCGATAATGTTGCGGTGAACACGCCGATCGCGGTGATTGCCGGCGAGGGAGAGGACGCGAGTGCAGCCGCCTCTGACGCGCCTCCGCCATCGCCCACGAGCGTGGCGTCCACGGCGCCATCCCAGGGCGACGGCGCACCGCATCGGGAGAAGGGCGGCGAGAAACCGGAAGCCGTTGCCAAGAAGGGCGCGGACGCACCGCTGCCGCCGGCGGAAGCGTCTGCCAGCGCCGAGGCACCGGAAGTTCCCGAGGGCACGACAATGGCGACGATGACGGTGCGCGATGCACTGCGCGACGCCATGGCCGAGGAAATGCGCCGCGACGATCGGGTCTTCGTCATTGGTGAAGAGGTCGCGGAATATCAGGGCGCATATAAAGTCACGCAAGGCCTCTTGCAGGAATTCGGGCCGAAGCGCGTCGTCGACACGCCGATCACGGAACATGGATTCGCCGGCCTCGGCGTCGGTGCGGCGATGGCGGGGTTGCGGCCGATCGTCGAGTTCATGACCTTCAATTTCGCCATGCAGGCGATCGATCACATCATCAATTCGGCGGCGAAGACTTTGTACATGTCGGGCGGGCAGATGGACAATGCCGTCGTGTTCCGCGGACCGAACGGGGCTGCGGCACGTGTCGGCGCGCAGCATAGCCAGGATTATTCCTCCTGGTATTCGAACGTGCCCGGACTGAAAGTGATCGCGCCCTATACGGCGGCCGATTACAAAGGTCTGCTGAAGAGCGCGATCCGCGATCCTAACCCGATCGTGTTTCTGGAAAACGAGATTCTGTACGGCCAACAATTCGAAGTGCCGCGGCTCGACGATTTTGTCGTGCCGATCGGAAAGGCGCGCATTGCGCGTACGGGCAAGGACGTGACGCTCGTCGCCTGGTCGATCGGTATGACATACGCGATCAAGGCGGCCGACGAGCTCGCCAAAGACGGTATCGAAGCGGAGATCATCGATCTTAGAACGATCCGTCCGATGGACGTGCCGACGATTGTGCGCTCGGTGCAGAAGACGCATCGCTGCGTGACCGTCGAAGAAGGTTGGCCGCAATCCGGCGTCGGTGCCGAAATTGCCGCGCGAGTCATGACCGAGGCCTTCGATTATCTCGACGCGCCTGTCATCCGCATTACCGGCAAGGACGTGCCGATGCCGTATGCCGCAAACTTGGAGAAGCTCGCGCTGCCGAACGTGAAGGAAGTCGTCGAGGCGGCCAGGGCCGTGATGTATCGCAATTGATTGAACACGAAGAACGGCTAACAGTAACACATCCGAGATCAATTAAGATAATCGAGGCAACGTTCAGATGCCCACCAACATCCTCATGCCCGCGCTCTCGCCCACGATGGAAAAGGGCAATCTCGCCAAATGGCTGAAAAAGGAGGGCGATCAGATCAAATCGGGCGATGTCATCGCCGAGATCGAGACCGACAAGGCGACGATGGAAGTCGAAGCTGTCGATGAAGGCGTGCTTGCGAAGATCGTCGTGCCGGAGGGCACGTCGGACGTGCCGGTTAATGACGTGATCGCGGTAATCGCGGGCGAAGGCGAGGACGTGAAAGACGTCGGCAAGGGCGACTTTTCGCAGCCCGCAACGAAAGCTGCCGACGATAAATCGAAAGCAGAAACGGCAAAGCAGGTGGAGAAGGCGCAACCCGCACCCGCGTCCGCAAGCACCAATGGCAGCGGTCAGCAGGCGCCGCAGCAATCCGCACCGCCGGCTCCGCAGCCACAACAGCAGACGAATGGGCAGGGCCGCGTCTTCGCCTCGCCGCTTGCACGCCGCATGGCGAAAGACGGCGGGCTCGATCTAACGGCAATCCAAGGTTCGGGCCCGCATGGCCGCATCGTCGAGCGCGACGTGAAGGCGGCGCTCGAAGGCGGAACTGCAAAGAAAGCGCAGCCGGGTGCCGCACCGCAGCCCGGCGTGCCCGCGCCAAAACTCGCGCCCTCCGGCATGTCGGACGACATCGTCAAGAAGATGTTCGAGCCCGGCTCCTACGAAGAGGTGCCGCATGACGGCATGCGCAAGACGATCGCGCGCCGCCTCACCGACGCGAAGCAGACGATCCCACATTTTTATCTCACGGTCGATTGCGACATCGACGCGCTGTTGAAATTGCGCGAGCAGGTCAATGCCTCCGCGTCGAAGGACAAGGATGGCAAGCCGGCATTCAAGGTGTCAGTCAACGACATGGTGATCAAGGCGTTGGCGCTGGCGCTGGTACGTACGCCCGGCGCCAATGTGACGTTCACCGAAAATGCGATGCTGCATCATAAGCACGCCGACATTTCGGTGGCGGTCGCCATTCCCGGCGGGCTGATCACGCCGGTGATCCGCAAAGCCGACTTACTGACCTTGTCGGGCATCGCCAACGCGATGAAGGACTTCGCCGCGCGCGCCAAGGACCGCAAGCTGAAGCCGGAGGAATATCAGGGCGGGACGAGTGCTGTGTCGAACCTCGGCATGTTCGGCATCAAGGACTTCGTTGCGGTGATCAACCCGCCGCAATCCTCGATCATCGCCGTCGGCATGGGTGAGAAACGCGCCGTGGTGAAGAACAACGAGATCGTCGTCGGCAATGTGATGAGCGTGACGATCTCCTGCGACCACCGCGCCATGGACGGCGCCAAAGGCGCCGAACTTATCGCCGCATTCAAGCAGTTGATCGAGAACCCGATGGGGATGCTGGTTTAGTTCGATGGCAAATGCATACGACATCCTCATCATCGGCGGGGGCCCAGGCGGCTACGTCGCGGCGATCCGCGCCGCGCAACTCGGCTTCAAGACGGCGGTCGTCGAGCGCGAGCATCTCGGCGGCATTTGCCTGAATTGGGGGTGCATTCCGACGAAGGCATTGCTGCGCACCGCCGAAATCTACCACTACGCTGAGCACGCCAAGGATTACGGACTGAAGCTCGAAGGCAAGGTCAGCTACGACCCCGCGGCTGTGGTCAAGCGCTCGCGTGCAGTTTCCGGCCAGCTCAACGGCGGCGTCGGATTCTTGATGAAGAAGAACAAGATCGACGTGATCTGGGGCGAAGCGACGATCACCAAACTCGGCGAGGTCAGCGTCGGCAAACCGAAGAAGCAGCCGATGCAGCCGCAGCATCCCGCGCCGAAAGGCACGCTCGGCGAGGGCACCTATCAGGCAAAGCACATCATCGTTGCGACCGGTGCACGGCCGCGCGTTCTGCCCGGTATCGAGCCCGACGGCAAGCTTATTTGGACTTACTTCGAGGCGATGATCCCGCCGGAATTTCCGAAGTCGTTGATCGTCATGGGCTCGGGCGCGATCGGCATCGAATTCGCCTCGTTCTACCGCACGATGGGATGCGAGGTGACGGTTGTTGAGGTGCTGCCGCAGATCCTGCCAGTTGAAGATGCCGAAATCGCCGGCATCGCGCGCAAGCGCTTCGAGAAGCAGGGCATCAAGATTCTAACCGGCACCAAGGTGACAAAGATCGACAAAGGCGCCAACGACGTCACTTGCACGCTCGACGACGGCAAAGGCAAGACGTCGACCTTGAAAGCCGCGCGCGTGATCTCCGCCATTGGCGTCGTCGGTAACACGGAAAATCTCGGCCTCGAAAAGCTCGGCGTGAAAATGGATCGCGGTGTGATCGCAATCGATGCGGTCGGACGCACCAATGTGCCGGGCATCTACGCGATCGGCGATGTCGCCGGCCCGCCGATGCTCGCCCACAAAGCCGAGCACGAAGGCACGATCTGCGTCGAGGCAATCAAGGGCCTGCATCCCCACGCAATGGACAAGCTGATGATTCCGGGCTGCACCTATTGCCAGCCGCAGGTCGCGTCAGTGGGCCTCACCGAAGCGAAAGCGAAAGAGCAGGGGCTGCAGGTGAAGGTCGGCCGTTTCCCGTTCGTCGGCAACGGCAAGGCGATCGCGCTCGGCGAGCCGGACGGGCTCGTGAAGACCATCTTCGACGCCAGGACTGGAAAGCTTTTGGGTGCGCATATGGTCGGCGCCGAGGTGACCGAGCTCATCCAGGGCTTCGTTATCGCGATGAACCTTGAAACGACGGAGGAGGAGCTGATCAATTCCGTGTTCCCGCACCCGACGCTTTCCGAGATGATGCACGAGAGCGTGATGGATGCGTATGGGCGGGTGATCCACACGTGATTTGTCATATGCAGCCGTGCTTCATAGATAAGGCGACATGACCGTCGTCCTGAATCTGCTGGAGCAAAAGCAAGCCGCTCCACGCCATCCGGAAAAGGCGCACCGCCCGGACCAGCCTGTCGAGCGCAAGCCGGCTTGGATTCGCGTCAAGGCGCCGGGCTCGCCGCAATGGGCCGCGACCAATCGCATTGTGCGCGAGAACAATCTTGTCACCGTCTGCGAGGAAGCGGGCTGCCCGAATATCGGCGAGTGCTGGGAAAAGAAGCACGCGACCTTCATGATCATGGGCGACACGTGCACACGCGCCTGCGCCTTCTGCAACGTCAAGACAGGTTTGCCAGGCCATCTCGATGCGAACGAGCCGGCGCATGTCGCGGAAGCCGTGCGCAAGCTCGGCCTCGCGCATGTTGTCGTCACCTCAGTCGATCGCGATGATCTCCTCGACGGCGGCGCAGCGCATTTCGCCGTGACGATCGCCGCGATCCGCGCGTCCAATCCAAAGACTACGATCGAAGTGCTGACGCCGGATTTTCTGCGCAAAGGCGATGCGCTCGAGATTGTCGTGGCAGCAAAACCTGACGTCTTCAACCACAACCTCGAAACGGTGCCGTCAAAATATCTCACCGTGCGTCCGGGTGCGCGTTACTTCCATTCGATTCGTCTGTTGCAGCGCGCCAAGGAAATCGATCCGACGCTGTTCACCAAGTCTGGCATTATGGTCGGTCTCGGCGAAGAACGAAACGAAGTCCTGCAGCTGATGGACGACTTGCGTTCGGCCGATGTCGATTTCCTCACAATCGGGCAATATCTGCAGCCGACGCGAAAACATCATGCCGTGATGCGGTATGTTCCGCCGGACGAATTTAAATCCTATGAGACGATCGCTTATTCCAAAGGGTTCTTGCTTGTCTCCGCTTCGCCGTTGACGCGCTCGTCGCATCATGCCGGTGATGATTTTGCCAATCTCAAAGCGAAACGCACTCACTTAAGTTAAGTCCAATGTGAACATTCGGCGCGCAGGCTATCCCCGCCGGAACCAGTCTCCAGAACGTGCGTTTGATCGCGAACGCATAAAGGAGACGGCGATGCGCAACACTATACTTGCAAGTCTGACGGCGGGTGCTTTGGCATTCAGCGCTGCTCAAGCCATGGCGCAGGATGCGGGAGGTGCCAAAGCGGCAACCACAGGCACTGCACCCAGTGCGACGACCGGAAGCGGCTCGTCCCAAGGCGACCTCGGCGCTGCACCAAATGGCAGCGCCTCAAGTCAGGCGCATAGCGCAGGTCAAACCTCCAGCGGCACGGCGCCGGCGGGTTCATCCAGCACAACGCGCTAATGTTCGAAAGGCCGCTTTGTGCGGCCTTTCACTCATGCGCCGATGCCGTCGGCGTGCTGTTATGGAATTTCCCATAGTCGATCGTCAGCTTGCCGGCTTCGTCGAGGGATAGAATGTCGTCGTAGCGGTGATTCCACCGCACATCTTCCAGTCTGTAAGTCCGCCGCGCGCTGATATCCTGCGCCAGGCTCTCATCATGGCCACGCAAGGTGACGACGAATGACGCCTCTAGCGCTTCCAGATCGTCGTGGGTCTGGCCGTGCAAAGGACTTGTCTCGTCGATCACATGAAAGAGAGACCAGCTCAGCGCGAAAAGCGGACTTTCGCCGCGCCGGAGCGGCAGCTCGACGAAACTGCGGAACGTGCCGGATTCCCTCGTTTCCTGTGTGCGCGCCATCCACACCCGCGCGGTCGCGTCGGTGATCGCGTTTAGTCGTACATTGGCGATACGCACGGTCCAAACCTTTTGTCCGTCATGCTCCGTAATCAAGGCACGCCGAGCAAAGAGTACCCGCGCGCGCGGGCGCGAAAAGCGCGTGAAGACAAGACCTGTCATAATCGACAGAAACGACAGGCCCGTGAATATCTCGACCGTCGCCAGAAGGTGTGCGTAGTCGGTTTGCGGGTGCATGTCGCCATAGCCGACGGTCGCAAGCGTCTCGATCGAGAAATAGAAGAGATCGCGAAAGCTGCCGGGCCGCGCATTTGCGATCGGGTCATGTCCAAGGAAGTAAAGCGCGGCGTAAAGCGTGTTGATGGTGAGAAAGGCGAGCGCAGCGAAAGCGAAGAACCGAACCCACGATATCGTCAACGAGGTGTGGTAGAGGTCGCCCCAGAAATTGCGCTCCAATCCGCGGGCGAGAAAATCCCTGCCGCCGAAGCGGACCTTGCGCGTGGTGGTTTTCCTGGTGGGCGGCCGCTCATTCATATGGCTCTGATCTCTTCCGCTCGGCTACCGGCGTGCTATCTGAGTGATTTCCCGCGAGCCCTGCATGCCGTCATTTCAAACCACCCGGCGCGTGCGCCACTCGGCGCAGAATATGTTCGACCTCGTCACCGATGTCGAAGCCTATCCCGAATTCGTGCCGCTCTGCACAAGCATGCGGCTGCGCCAACGCACGCGGGATGCGGATGGCATCGAGATGCTCGTCGCCGACATGGAGGTCGGCTATAAGGCCATCCGCGAGCGTTTCACGAGCCGCGTCATCTGCGACCGTCCGAACCTCACAATCCTGGTAGACTATGTGGACGGTCCGTTCAGCCGCATGAAGAACCGCTGGGTGTTTCGAGACGAACCGGAAGGGCAGAGCGCTTCTACGGTCGAATTTTTCATCGATTATGAGTTTAGGAGCCGCGTGCTGGGACTGCTCATGGGGTCGATGTTCGACACTGCGTTTCGGCGCTTTTCCGCGGCGTTCGAGCGGCGCGCCGATCAGGTCTATGGCCGCCGCGGCGCCGCAAGCGCCAGTTCGGCGAGCAGATCGAACGCGACCTCCACCGATTTCTGACGCACCAGCTGGCGCCCGATATCGCCGAAGCGTTTCTCGAGAAGCTTTGGCCGCTGATTGCGAGCGGCGCGGGCAAAATGGACGAGACCCACAGGTTTCTCGGCGCTGCCGCCGCCGGGACCAGCAATCCCCGTCACCGACAGTGCGACATCCGCACGCGAATGGGCGAGCGCGCCATACGCCATGGCGCCGGCGGTTTCGGCGCTGACCGCGCCGGCGCTGGCGATCAACTCGGCCGGCACGCCAAGGAGTTCGATCTTGGCTTCGTTCGAATAGGTGACGAAACCGCGCTCGACGACGGCAGAGGAGCCGGCGATCGCTGTCAGGCATCCCGCCACGAGTCCGCCGGTGCAGGATTCCGCGGTCACGATTTTCAGGCCGCGCTCTGTATAGAGCCGAACGACTTCTGCTGCCCGCTTCTCGAGATCGGAGCCGAGCAAGCCATCAACCTTCGAACGGCAGGCGAATGGTCGCTGTCGCCATCGCCGCAATGCCTTCGCCACGACCTGTAAAACCAAGCCGTTCCGACGTGGTTGCTTTCAACGCCACGCGCGAGAGGGCCACGCCCATGACTTTGGCGAGATTTTCGCGGATCGCGTCGCGATGCGGTCCAATCTTTGGGCGTTCGCAGATGAGCGTTGCATCGACGTGGGCGAGCAGACCGCCGCGCGCTTTCACGCGCTGGACGGCGTCTGCAAGAAAGAGGGACGATGCCGCACCCTTAAATTTCGGATCCGACGGCGGAAAGTGCGCGCCGATGTCGCCATCGGCAAGCGCGCCGAGAATGGCGTCCGTGATCGCGTGCGCCAAAACATCCGCATCGGAATGCCCTTCAAGCCCTTGATCGTGCGGGATTTTGAGGCCGCCGAGCCAGACGTGATCACCCGCGCCGAAGGCGTGGACGTCGAAGCCTTGGCCGCAGCGGATATCGGCAAGCTCTCCCAGAAGCCGCGCCTCGGCGCGGGAGAAATCATCGGCGGTGGTCAGTTTCACGTTCTCCTTCTCTCCGTCGAAGACGTAAACGGCGTGGCCGGCGCGCTCGACCACGGCGGCATCGTCGGTGAGATCGTGCTCGCCCGCGTCGGCAGCTTGACGATGCGCTGCGAGCAGCACGTCGAACCGGAACGCCTGTGGCGTCTGCACGGTCCGGAGTGTGGCGCGATCCGGCGAGCCGTGGATGCGCCCGGACGGCGCAACTTGTTTCACGGTATCCGTGAGCGGAAGGCCGGGCACGGCGGCGCCGTGGGAGCGGGCGCTCTCGATGGCGCGGGCAACGAGGTCGCGGCTCGGAAATGGCCGCGCCGCGTCATGGACGAGTACGATTGCTTGTTGGGAGAGGCCGTCCGCGGCGAGCGCCTCAAGGCCGTTACGGACGCTTTGCTGGCGCGTCGGACCGCCGATCGCGGGGGTCGCCCAGCTTTTGCTGGTCCTGGACAGAGTACACAATGCCGCGTCGTATGCTTCGCGGTCGTCGGGGTGGATCACTGTGCGCAAGTGGGCATCGGGGGCGGCCGCCGCCAGATTTGCCAATGTCCGGGTCAGAAGCGGGAGACCGAGGAGCGGCCGGTATTGTTTCGGCTGATCGCCGCCCACCCGCGTGCCCCGGCCTCCAGCAACGACGAGGATTGCGACATTGGCGGCTTCGTTCATCCACAGACCTCTTCACGGTTTCGCTTGTCGCGTCAATTTGGCTGAGGAAGCCCTTTGCTGCACTGCAAAAATTGGCTAGTATGCGGGCATGAACGCTTCTGCCTCTTCTGTAGGCAAATCCAGCCGAGGGCCTCTCGCGGTAGGCGCTTTGGAGCTCTCGGGGCGGGCTTTCCTCGCCCCGATGTCGGGCTTGACCGATGTTGGAATGCGCCGTATCGCGATGCAATTCGGGGCGAGTCTCGTCGTCTCCGAGATGGTCGCCTCGGACGCCTTTGTCCGTGGTGAAGCGGAAAGTCGCGTCCGGGCCGAGGGCGAAGGCGTGACGCCGCATGTCGTGCAGATCGCTGGCCGCGACCCTTCCTGGATGGCGGAGGCAGCGCGGCTCGCAGAATTCGCCGGCGCCAACGTGATCGACATTAATATGGGGTGTCCTGCAAAGCGGGTGATCGGCGGGTTCGCCGGGTCGGCGCTGATGCGCGACCTCGACATCGCGACGCAAATTATCCGCGCTACTGTCGCCGCTGTGGCCATCCCCGTGACCTTGAAGATGCGTCTCGGGTGGGATCATTCCTGCCTCAACGCACCAGAGCTTGCGCGTCGCGCCGAGGCGGAGGGGATTGCGCTTCTCACCGTCCACGGACGCACTCGCGCGCAGTTCTATAAAGGCGAGGCCAATTGGCGCGCCATTCGCGACGTCACGGAAGCGGTGACGATCCCCGTTGTCGCGAACGGTGATTGCATCGAGCCCGCGGACGCCGCGGCGATGCTTGCCGCCTCCGGCGCGGACGCAGTGATGATCGGGCGGGGAGCTGTCGGGCGTCCCTGGTTCGTTGGGCAAATCGCGCATTACCTCGCCACCGGAAAGCTCGGAAAGCTGCCGAGCTCGTCGCAGCGCCGTGATGCGGCTCTCATGCACTATCGCGCGCTACTCTCGCTGTTCGGGCGCGAGCAGGGGCTTCGCCACGCGCGAAAACACCTCGCTGCCTACGCCGAATGGGCAGCCCGAGACGGCGCACAGAACGCTACGCCGCTCCGCCTGCCACTCGTCACCAGCGATCGCCCGATCGAGGTCGAGCGCCTGCTGTCGCGCGTCTTCGACGACGAACGAGTCCGGGAAGCGGCATGACGCTATTCAGCCGCAAGCTCATGCCCGTGCCGGATATGCAGCCGGCACCCGCGGAAGCCGAAAGCAGCCTTGCCGTCAATGCTTCGCTGGTTCTGGCAGCTCTACCGACGCCGCTTTTGACGATCGCGCAGGACGGCGCGATCACCGACGTCAATGCGGCGGCGGAAGCCTTTTTCGAGATGGGCCGCTCGCATTTGCGGCGGCTGAAGCTCAACGAAATTCTGCCCTTCGGTTCGCCGGTCCTGGCGCTGATCGATCAGGTTCGCAGCCGCGGCGCGGCAATCAACGAGTACCAGGTCGACCTCGGTATGCAGAAGGTTCCTGGCGAGCGTCGCGTCGATCTTCATGTGGCGCCGATGCCGGACGAGCGCGACGGCGTCGTTCTGATGCTGCAAGAACGGACGATTGCCCATAAAATGGACAGGCAGCTGACGCATCAGGGGGCAGCCCGCTCGGTTTCTGCGCTGGGTGCCATGCTGGCGCACGAAATCAAAAATCCGCTCTCTGGCATTCGCGGCGCGGCGCAGCTTCTCGACAGCTCGATTACCGATGCCGATCGCGAACTGACGCGTCTGATCTGCGACGAGGCCGATCGCATCGTAAAGCTTGTCGATCGCATGGAAGCGTTCACCGACGAGCGGCCGATCGAGCGCGAAAGCGTCAACATTCACACCGTGCTCGATCACGTGAAGCGCGTCGCTCAGGCTGGCTTCGCCAGGCACATTCGTTTCCACGAAAACTACGACCCGTCTCTGCCGCCTGTGTTCGCCAACCGCGACCAGCTGATTCAAGTTTTCCTGAACCTCGTGAAAAACAGTGCCGAGGCGATCGGTGAAGAAGCGATCGACGGCGAAATCGAGCTGTCGACCGGTTTTCGTCCAGGCGTCAGGCTCAAAACCGCCAGTTCGCCGAGCCCAGTGAGCCTGCCGCTCGAATTCTGCATTCGCGACAACGGACCGGGTGTGCCGCGCCAGATCGTCGAGCATCTCTTTGATCCCTTCGTTACAACTAAGGCCTCGGGAACTGGCCTCGGACTTGCACTTGTCGCCAAGATTGTCGGGGACCACGGCGGCATCGTCGAATGCGAATCACTTCCGAGACGGACAACCTTCCGGGTGCTCATGCCGGTGTACAGGTCGCGCGATGGACGCGAAGTCGAGGGTCCGGACGCATGAGCCGGATTGAGTCTCGCGCCAGAGGCACGCAACAATGACAGGCGGGAACATCCTGATTGCCGACGATGACGCGGCGATTCGTACGGTGCTCAATCAGGCACTTTCGCGCGCCGGATATGAGGTGCGCACGACGGGTACCGCCGCCGGTTTGTGGCGCTGGGTGCAATCGGGCGACGGCGATCTCGTCATCACCGATGTTGTGATGCCGGATGAAAATGCCTTCGAGCTTCTGCCGAAGATCAAGAAACTTCGACCCGAACTGCCGATCATCGTGATGAGCGCGCAGAATACGTTCATGACGGCAATTAAAGCGTCTGAACGCGGTGCTTACGATTACCTGCCGAAACCCTTTGACCTCAAAGAACTCGTCGCGATCGTCGGACGCGCGATGAACGAACCTAAAGGTAAGCCTCCCGAACCGCACGAAGAGATCGAAGGCATGCCTCTCGTCGGCCGATCGCCGGCAATGCAGGAAATCTATCGCGCGCTCGCGCGATTGATGCAGACCGATCTCACCGTGATGATTACTGGTGAATCCGGCACCGGCAAGGAACTCGTCGCGCGCGCGCTGCACGATTACGGCAAGCGGAAGAAAGGCCCGTTTGTCGCAATCAACATGGCGGCGATTCCTCGCGACCTGATCGAAAGCGAACTGTTCGGTCACGAGAAGGGCGCGTTCACTGGCGCGAACCAACGCTCGGCCGGACGCTTCGAGCAGGCCGAAGGCGGCACGCTGTTTCTCGACGAGATCGGCGACATGCCGATGGATGCGCAGACGCGCCTTTTGCGCGTGCTGCAGCAGGGCGAATACACGACTGTCGGCGGCCGCACGCCGATTAAAACGAACGTGAGAATCATCGCGGCAAGCAACAAAGATCTGCGTCTTCTAATCCAGCAGGGACTGTTCCGTGAAGATTTGTTCTTTCGCCTGAACGTTGTGCCGCTGCGTCTTCCGCCTCTGCGCGAACGCACCGAAGATATTCCCGATCTGACACGGCACTTCTTTTCGCTCGCCGCGGCGGAAGGCCTGCCGCTCAAACATATTGAAACCGCCGCCCTCGATCGGATGAAGCGTTATCGTTGGCCGGGCAACATTCGCGAACTTGAGAATCTGGTGCGCCGCCTCGCCGCGCTCTATCCGCAGGAGTTGATCTCCGAGCAGCTCGTCGAAACCGAACTCGAGCAGAATATCGCGCGACCGGCATCACCTGCGGAAGCCGCGCCCTCCGCGGGCGCGCGCGCTGCGAGCGCGCCGGACCCGGATGAGACGCTCTCGATGGCGGTCGAGCGGCACCTAAACGACCTCTTCAAGTCGCACAGCGATGGACTGCCTCCGCCGGGGCTCTATCATCGCATTTTGCGGGAGATCGAATACCCGCTTATCTCTGCTGCGCTCGGCGCCACGCGCGGCAATCAAATTAAGGCTGCCGAGCTCTTGGGCCTGAACCGCAACACCTTGCGGAAGAAAGTTCGCGATCTCGATATTCGCCTCCTGCGCTCGCCGCGCTGAGCAGTCGTAAACCTGCCCCTAAAAATGTCGTAATTCGGCAACAGCGTTGCAGGATTGCAACGGCTGGCCGGCCGTGCACGCCCGCAACACGCGGTAGGGACGTTGGCACTAGCGACCGACATTAGTACGCAAACGCCGCTTCCCGAGAGCGGCCGTGGCCGTCGTCTCCTGGCGAAGCTCGGCCCGGCCATCGTGCTGTGCGCGATCCTCAGCGCGCTCGCGAGCTTCTTCGTACTCGCAGGCCTGACGCCGATTGCGCCGACAAACGACGTCGTCTTGTCGCTGTTCGCAGCGGATGTTGTCGTCGTTCTCGCGCTCGTCGGGCTCGTTCTCGCCGAAGCCTGGGTGCTGATCCGCGCGTGGCGCAAACAAGCGGCCGGGTCAGGCCTTCATATCCGCATCGTCGGGCTGTTTTCGATCATTGCGGCGGCGCCGGCATTGCTCATGGCAATCGTCGGGTCGATCACGCTCGACCGCACGTTGAATCCAGCCTTTATGCAGGACGTGCGCGGCTTCGTCTACACGACGGCGGAAGCGGCGAAACTTTTTCGGGAAACGCAATGCCACTCGCTTTTGCAAGAGGCGCAGTTAACCGCCGCCGATCTTGATCGCGGTCGCACGATGTACATCGCGGATCACGCATTCTTTCATGAATATTTCGCCTCACGCGCCAAGTTCTTGGGCTTCACCGCCGCGGCAATGATCCGCGATGACGGCGAGATCCTCGAAAAGGTCGATCTTGGAGACGGTGTCGGTTCGAACATCGTAAAACCGGAGCCGACCGACTATGAGGATGCGAAGAAGGGCGAACCGCTCTGCCTGGTCCTCGACGGCGGCCGCGTCTTCGTCGCGGTGCGCGCGCTGCAGGCTTTCGATCGCGCCTTTCTCTATGTGGCCCGGCCGCTCGATCAATTTGCGATGGAATTTCCCCGCGCCGCGGCAAATCTGATCCGCCTCTACGATCTCTTCGACGCGCATCGCAACAACATCAAGATCGCGTTCGCAGTGATGTTCGGTCTGCTCGCTACGATCATGCTCTTGTCGGCAGTGTGGCTCGGATTGTCCTTCGCCAACCGGCTTGTCGCGCCGATCCGTCGCCTGATCGCTGCAACCGACCAGGTCTCCTCAGGCAATCTCGATATCCGCGTTCCCGTTCACAAATCGGAGGGTGATCTCGCGCATCTCGGCGACACCTTCAATCACATGACGTCGGAATTGAAGCTGCAGCAAAACCGCCTGCTTGCCGCCAATCAACTCATCGACGAGCGGCGGCAGTTTACAGAGGCGGTTCTCTCCGGCGTGCCCGCCGCCGTGATCGGTGTCGGTCCGCAAGGCACGATCAGCTCGCTCAATCCTTCCGCCGAAAAGCTGATGAGCAACCTCTCGGCCGAGGGAGCGATCGGCATGCCGGTCGCCGACGTGATGCCGGAACTCTCTGCCGTTCTGGCCGAAGCCGCGGCTGTGCATCCGAAGAATGTGCAGAGTCAGCTGTCGCTGATGCGCGGCGGACGCGATCGCACGTTCAACGTCCGCGTCACAAGCGGACACGTCGACAAGTTGGGCCGCTCTTATGTCGTGACCCTTGACGATATTACCGATCTTGTCATGGCCCAGCGAACGTCGGCCTGGGCCGATGTCGCGCGGCGGATCGCGCATGAGATCAAAAATCCGCTGACTCCCATCCAGCTCTCGGCCGAGCGGCTGAAACGCAAATACGGCAAGGTGATCACGCAGGATCGCGATGTCTTCGATCAATGCACCGACACGATCGTGCGCCAAGTCGATGACATCAAGCGGATGGTGGACGAGTTCTCCTCATTCGCGCGGATGCCGAAAGCGACGCTCGAGAAAGACGACCTCAGCCAATGCGTGCGACAGGTCTTGTTCCTGATGCGGGTCGGGAATCCGGAGATTGATTTCGGCGAAGACTTGCCGGAAGAGCCCGTGATCGCCCGTTTCGACCGCCGGCTACTCTCTCAGGCGCTGACGAATATCACCAAAAATGCCACGGAAGGAATTGCAGCTGGAAAAGAGGAAGGTGTCATTGATAAGGGACGTATCCTTGTTACGCTCAAAATTACGCCGGAAAACTTCGCCGAAATCGATGTGATCGATAACGGTAAGGGACTGCCGAAAGAAAACCGGCAGCGGCTGCTCGAACCTTATATGACGACGCGCGCCGAAGGGACGGGTCTCGGCCTGCCGATCGTCGCGAAAATTTTGGAAGATCACGGCGGCGGTCTCGAACTGCTCGACGCACCTTCGGGACGCGGCGCCTGCATTCGTCTTTTCATCCCCCTTGGCCGCGAGCCCGCAAATGCGGACACGCCTGCGGTCGAAACAGAAAAAGCGTGAAGGCACATGGCAACTGATATTCTGATCGTCGACGACGAAGCCGACATTCGCGAACTCGTCTCCGGCATTCTGTCGGATGAAGGTCACGGAACGCGGACTGCAAAAGATTCCGACGAAGCGATTGCCGCCATTCAGGCGCGGCGGCCGCAGCTCGTTTTCCTCGATATTTGGCTGCAAGGATCCAAACTCGACGGATTGCAGCTCCTCGAAATCATCAAGGCCGATCATCCGACATTGCCGATCGTGATGATTTCCGGTCACGGCAATATCGAGACGGCGGTAACCGCGACAAAGCTTGGCGCCTACGACTTTATTGAAAAGCCGTTCAAGGCCGATCGCCTTGTGTTGGTGGCCGATCGCGCCATCGAAGCCTCGCGCCTGAAGCGCGAAGTCAGCGAGCTTCGGGCGCGCGCGGGCGCGACAAACCGCATCGTCGGCAAGTCGACCGCCATGAATCAGCTGCGCCAGGTGATCGAGCGAATTGCGCCGGCGAATTCGCGCATCATGATCACTGGCACGCCCGGCGCAGGCAAAGAGCTTGTCGCGCGCACGATCCATGAGGCCTCGAACCGCGCCGGCGGTCCGTTCTTTGTGATCAACGCGGCGACGATTGCGCCGGACACAATGGAGGTCGAGCTCTTCGGTACAGAGCCCATGAACGGGCACGCGCGCAAAGTCGGCGCGCTCGAAGAGGCACATGGCGGCACGCTCTATATCGACGAAATCGCCGACATGCCCAAGGAGACGCAAGCGAAAATCTTGCGCGTGCTGGTCGACCAGAATTTCACGCGCGTCGGCGGCTCGACACGCGTGCATGTCGACGTGCGCGTGATCTCCTCGAGCGCGCGCGACCTGCCGATGGCGATTGCGGAGGGCGCTTTTCGCGAAGATCTGTTCCATCGCTTGTCGGTCGTGCCAATCCGCGTGCCGACACTTGCGGAGCGGCGCGAAGACATTCCCGAGCTCATCGGCTTCTTCATGGATCAGGTCTCGACGGCAACGGGCATGCCGAAACGCCAGATCGCAGAGGACGCCATGGCGGTCCTGCAATCGCATGATTGGCCGGGCAACATTCGGCAGCTTCGCAACAATGTCGAGCGGCTGATGATCCTGACGGCGGGCGATCCCGAGGCCGAGATCACCGCCGATATGCTGCCGTCGGAAGTCGGCGCGCTGGTGCCGTCGACGCCCAACGGGGCAGGGGGCGAGCGGCTGATGAGCCTGCCATTGCGCGAAGCGCGTGAAGTGTTCGAGCGGGAATATCTTGTCGCGCAGATCAGTCGCTTCGGCGGCAACATCTCGCGCACTGCCGAATTCATCGGGATGGAGCGCTCGGCGCTGCATCGCAAGCTGAAGTCGCTGTCGATCGACTGACGCGCGTGGCGAGCGAGCTTTCTGCCGGGCGCGACCCGCAATCCGAACGCGCGCCGCTGCACGTTACGCATGCCGCACTGTTTCTTGCATTCCTGAAGATGGGTCTGCTCGGCTTCGGTGGCGTCGCGCCGTGGGTTCGCCAGGTCATCGTCGAAGAGCGGCGCTGGATGGACCACCGCGAATTCGCGTCGCTTCTCGGGCTGTCACAGGTTCTGCCAGGCGCCAACACGATGAACACCGCTGTCCTGCTCGGCGATCGTTTCTGCGGCATATCCGGCGCAGCTGCGGCGGTGCTCGGACTTATGGCAGCGCCGCTGGCAATTGCGGTGGCGATCGTCGAGCTCTACGGCGCGGTGAGCCAGAACCCGTATGTCGCTGCCGCGATTGCCGGCGCCGGGGCAGGGGCGGCGGGGCTCGTCATCGGCACCGGCCTGAAGATCGCGCGCAACCTGCAGCTTTCGCCGCGGATCATCCTGGTCACGCTCGCAACCTTCGTTGCTGTCGGCATCCTTCGGCTTCCTTTGGTGTGGGTCCTCGTCTGCCTCGTCCCGCTTTCCATTGCTGCGGCATGGTTCGATCCGAAGTCCTGAGCCCACGATAAATGCTGCTTCAGATCGCAATCGTGATGACGTCACTTTCGCTGCTCGCCTTCGGCGGGGCGAATGCGATCGTGCCGGAACTGCATCGTCAGGTCGTCGACGTCATGGGTGCGATGACGGACGCCGATTTCACCAATCTCTTCGCGCTGGCGCAGACGGCGCCAGGACCTAATGTTATGATCTTGAGCCTCGTCGGCTGGCGCCTGGCGGGTGCCGCAGGCCTTGCGGTGGCGACGGCTGCAACACTGATCCCGCCCTCGGTTCTGGCGCTCGCTGCCGGCCGCTTTCTCTCCCGGCGTGGGGATAGCCGCGCTTTAAAGGCGGTCAGGGCGGGCCTGGTGCCGCTGGCGATCGGGCTCATCCTAGCGAGCGGCTTTGTTCTCGCGCGCGCCGCCGATCGCGATGCCCTCACAATTGCGATCACGGTGCTCGCGGCAGCCGCGCTCTTCTTCACGCGGATCAATCCGATTTGGCTGATGGCTGCGGCAGCTTTTGCCGGCATTGCCCTTCGCGTCATCTCCCCTTGACGTTGGTGGAATACACCCAAGCTCTTCCATGAGGCCTTAACCTTCGAGGATTAGGGTCGGGCCAAACTGGGGGCGAATCGCCCCTCGAGGGGAAAAAGCTTCACTGTCACAATGGTTTGGAGTCGAAATTGCATCCCGCTCCGCAGGAGCGGTCAAGAAAAGAACGGAAAAAGTCATGGCGGCAGAACGCGGACAGAACCTGCAAGACACGTTTCTGAACTATGTCCGGAAAAACAAGGTTCCTCTGACCATCTTTCTCGTCAACGGCGTGAAACTGCAGGGGGTGGTTACCTGGTTCGATAATTTCTGTGTGCTCTTGCGCCGCGACGGCCATTCGCAGCTCGTCTATAAACATGCGATATCGACGATCATGCCCGGCCACCCCATCCAGATGTTCGAGCCGAGCGAAGAGCCGGCAGGGGAAGGGAAATAATTTGGCCGATCGTGGCGATCAGAGGTTTGGTTGAAGAGTTCCAAGCAAACCGAGGGCGGCGAGGGAAAAAACGCAGGACCCGGTCCGACACGGACAATCGTGATCGCGCCTTATCTCGCCGGGGACAGGGTTCGGCCGGAAGCGCGTAGTCCCGAGGCTCGCCTCGAAGAGGCGGTCGGACTTGCCCAAGCAATCGATCTTGATATCTGGCGCGCATTTGACGTTCGTCTCACTGCGATCAGGCCTGCGACTTATCTTGGCAAAGGCAAGGTCGAGGAAATTGCGCGCGAGATCGAGGGCGAAGACATCGCTCTTGCCGTCATGGATTGCGCGCTGTCACCGGTGCAGCAGCGCAATCTTGAGCGTGCGTTTAAGACGAAAGTCATCGATCGCACCGGTTTGATTCTGGAAATATTCGGCCAGCGCGCGCGAACGCGCGAAGGCGCGTTGCAAGTCGAACTTGCTCACCTTGCTTATCAGAAATCGCGGCTTGTGCGCTCATGGACCCACCTGGAGCGCCAACGCGGCGGCTTCGGCTTTCTTGGCGGCCCCGGCGAGACACAAATCGAAACAGACCGGCGGCTCATACAGGAGCGCATGACGCGCATCGAACGCGATCTCGAGCAAGTGAAACGCACCCGCGGCTTGCATCGCAAGTCGCGTCGCGACGTGCCGTTTCCGACTGTCGCTCTCGTCGGTTACACGAATGCCGGCAAGTCGACCCTGTTCAATGCGCTGACCAAGGCAGACGTACGCGCTGAAAACCTGTTGTTCGCCACGCTCGATCCGACCTTGCGCGCGCTGGAGCTGCCGCATGGCGGGCGCGCGATTCTGTCGGACACGGTCGGCTTCATCGCCGATCTGCCGACGACGCTAGTATCCGCTTTCCGCGCGACGCTCGAAGAAGTCACGTCCGCCGACCTGATCCTGCATGTTCGAGACATTTCACATGCGGAGACGGATGTGCAGGGCGAAGATGTCGCTAAAGTATTGAGCGAACTCGGCATCGACTCCAATGATTCCACGCGCTTGATGAATGTCTGGAACAAAATCGATCTGCTCGATCGCGACGCACGGATTGCGGTGATGAATGCCTCGCGCCGCGTCGCAGCGGAAGAACGGCCGGTATTGATTTCTGCAGCGACAGGAGAGGGATTGTCGGAGCTTTTGGAGCGCATCGAGGTGCGGCTTGCATCAGAGCGCACGCAGCTCGCGCTCACAATTGATCCAAGCGATGGCAAGGGACTTGCCTGGCTCTACGAAAATTCGGAAGTGCTGGCGCGCCGCAATCAGAGCGATGGGAGTGTGTTTCTGGAAATTCGCGTTGCGCCGGAACGCACCGAACAAGTCCACCGGCGTTTTCCGAATGCACGCTCGCCTGAGCGAGAGACCTCACGGAGGCGCAGGGTTTAGCGCGCCGGCGAGCGCTCGGCCGCCTTCGCTTCATCCCAGAGGCGGTCCATCTCTTCGAGCGATGCGTCCGCGGGCGGGCGTCCCTTTTCGCCAAGCTTTTCTTCAATAAAGCGGAAGCGGCGTTCGAATTTCGCGTTAGTTTGGCGCAACGTGCTTTCAGGATCCGCGTCGGCGTGACGGGCGAGATTGACAAGCGCGAATAGAAGGTCACCGATTTCCGAGACGATCTCAGTTTTGTCGCCCGTCTCAAGCGCCTGTTCGATTTCGTCGGCTTCTTCGCGGATTTTTGCGAGCACCGCGCGCGGATCGTTCCAGTCGAAGCCGACCGTGGAGGCCTTTTGTTGCAGCTTCAACGCACGCGTCAGGGCAGGGAGGCCGACCGGAATATTGGCCAGCACACCTTCCGCAGGCGTGGCACCGCGCGCTTGCCGTTCCTTTTGTTTCGCTTGCCGCTCCTCCGCTTTGATCCGCGCCCAAAGCCCCTCGACCTCTGCAGGCGAGTGGCGGCCGATATCGCCGAAGACATGCGGATGGCGCCGCAGAAGTTTGGCGGTGATCGCCTCGACGACGGCGCCGAAATCGAAGGCGCCGCGCTCCTCGGCCATCCGGGCATGGAAGACCACCTGCAGAAGCAGATCGCCGAGTTCATCTTTCAGGTCGCCGAGATCGTCCCGCTCGATCGCGTCCGCGACTTCGTAGGCTTCTTCGATCGTGTAGGGCGCGATCGACCTGAAATCCTGCTCGAGGTCCCAAGGACAGCCGGTTTCGGGCGTACGCAACGCCGCCATGATCCCGATGAGGCGGGAGATGTCGCGCGACGGCGCGACGTCGCGTCTAATTTTGCTCATACAGAAGCTAACAGGGCAAGCGAGAGGAGCGATACAAGCCCCTCTCCCATCTATAAAATCGGACTATTCAGCCGAGATCGACAGCGCCTCGCGGCCCTTCGGCGTATCGACGACGCGCATCGTCACAGGCTGACCCTCCATCAGGCGGGTCACGCCGGAGGAGCTCAGGACCGAGATATGGACGAACACGTCCTTGCCGCCGTCGTTCGACTGGACGAAGCCAAAGCCTTTGTTCTCGTCGAACCACTTCACCTTGCCAGTGACCGAGACGGCGGTCGACGGGTCGGGAGCGACGCGGCGTGGCGGCCTGGGACTGTCGAACGAGCGCTGCGGCGCGCGCTCGGCGGCGCCCGACGTGTCGACTTCCAGAACGCGATTGACCTGTTGACCCTTGAGGCTGTTCGAGACCTGCACTTTCAACTTGGCGCCTGGCGGGACGGTATCGTAGCCGGCCGATTGCAAAGCGCCGATATGCAGGAACGCGTCGCCGGTGCCGTTTGCGAGCTCGACGAAGCCGAAGCCCTTGTCGGGCTTGAACCACTTGACGATCGCGTCAACGGGCGGCGTCGACGGCGCAGGTGCGATGTCCGGAAAGCCGCCCGGACCGCCGCCGGGCGGCCCATAGGGCGAACGCGGTGGGCGATGCTGCCGCGGCGCGTCGTAGGACGGGCCATCGTCGTCGAAGCCGCGTTTGCGAGGTCCGCGAAAATCTCGGCCTTTGCTCATGAATTATACTCGTCTCTCCGCCGCCAGGGCAAACCGCCGAAGCGCACGCAAAAAGGCGCTAGCCGGCCGACCCCGCCGGAGCGCTCATGTTTCCAATGAAGGCAATTCACAACGAATTGCCTGCCGCTGCTCATGGTGAAGGTCGTAATGCCAGTTGCCCGCGTGCGACATTTGTAGCAGGCGCGGGGCGACCCGGCTACTGGATTCCAGCGACGCTCGAATTTTTCCCGCGCCGTGTGGCGGGAAATCCAGTATCTGCCGCGAGTTGAGCCTGTCAATGCAGCTCGCAGCCGATGCGGGATTGACAGGGAATGGCTCTTAAAATCCATGTATAGGATTCGCATAATCAATATTATGGAACCTAACTAATCATCCTTGGAAAGCCGCTGGGCCTCCAGGCCTTACCGCGGCGTCGCTTTCGAAAATGCGCATTCCGTCATAGGCCGGCACGATGCCGGCGGGGATTTCTTGTGCGAGCCGATCGTAATCGAGGTCGCTATGCATGTTGGTGATGATTGCCCGCTTCGGCTTCAAGCGCGCGATCCAGTCGAGGGTTTCAGCGAGCGAGAAATGCGAGGGATGGCGGGTGTAACGCAGTGCGTCGACTATCCACAAATCCAGGCCCTGTAGGAACGGCAAGCTCTTCTCGGGGATGCCATTCAGGTCCGGCGTATAGGCCACATCGCCGAAGCGCAGCCCGAGGGCATCTATTTCACCGTGGTTCAAGCGGAACGGCAGCGCCTCGATCACGCCGCCTGGGCCATCGATGCGCAGCGGCTCGTAATGAATAATCCGCGCCTCATTGAGAAGCGGCGGATAGGAACTGCCCGGCGGCGTTTCGAAGATGTAGCCGAACTTCGTTCGGACATCCCTCGAGGTCGCTTCGTCCATCCACATCGTGATCCGGCGGCGCATGCTGATGACCAGCGGGCGGACATCGTCGATCCCGTGGGTATGGTCGGCATGCGGATGGGTCATCACGATGCCGTCCAGGCGCTGGACCCCCGCGCAGAGCAGCTGCTCGCGCAGGTCCGGCGAAGTATCGACCAGCACCTGCGTCTTGGCATCGCCGGAGCCGCGCTCGACGAGGATCGAGCAGCGTAAGCGCCGGTTACGCGAATTTTTGGGATCGCACGCACCCCACCCGCCGGAGCCGATCCGCGGCACTCCGCCGGACGAGCCACAGCCCAAAATCGTGATCGTCAGATCGTTCATGCCGCGCGTTTCAGGGGCGGCATCCTCGCGAAGAGACGCTGCACGTTATCGGTCGTAGCGCGGGCGAAATCGGCTTCGCTCACCTGCTTGATCTCGGCCAGCGTCCGCGCGGTATCGGCGACGAATGCCGGCTCGTTGCGTTTGCCGCGGTTTGGCACGGGGGCTAGGAACGGCGCGTCCGTCTCGACCAGCATTCGGTCGAGCGGCACGTCGCGCGCGATGTCGCGTAGCGCCTGCGAGTTCTTGAAGGTCACGACTCCCGAAAAGGACACGTAGAGCCCAAGCGCCAGGCCGGTTTCCGCCAGTGCGCGGCCTGCCGTGAAGCAATGCAGGACGGCGGAGAAAGCGCCCTTCCCCATCTCGTCCGTCAGGATTGCGGCGATGTCTTCGTCCGCGTCGCGTGCGTGAATGACGAGCGGCAAATTGCTTTGCCGCGCAGCCGCGATGTGGGTCCGGAAAACGCGCGCAGCGACATCGCGGGGCGCACGATCGTAGTGATAGTCGAGCCCGGCCTCGCCGATCCCGACGCATTTCGGATGCCGCGCAAGGCCGACCAATTGCGCGACGCTCGCCTCCGGCTCCTCATGCGCCTGATGCGGATGCGTGCCGACCGTGCAGAAAATGTCGGGATCGCGCTCGGCAAGCGCGGTGATCTCATCGAACTTCTGCACCCGCGTCGAAATCGTGATCATGCGACCGATGCCGCGTGCCTTGGCCCGCGCGATTACCGCGTCGCGGTCCTCGGCGAAATCCGGAAAGTCGAGATGGCAATGCGAGTCGATCAGCATGGAAATGAACATAGGCAGGCGGGCGCCAGAATCTAACTCTGCGCTCCTTGTGGCTCCTCGGGCTCGACGTAACGCGGGAAGATTGGCGTAGGCGCCGGCAGTGCGATGTCGGCCGCAAGCCGGTTATTGGCGATTGCATTGGCAAAAGCGCGCGCCTCCGCCGGCACCGCGAG
>JAFAVH010000008.1 GCA_019242655.1 Methylobacteriaceae bacterium | reverse complement strand
TGCACGAGTGCTTAACTGCGTTACGCTAATCATGCCTCTTGCCGGTGACATTTTACCGGCGCTTCCGAATGGGGACCAAAGATGGCGAGAGCAACAACGAAGCGTAGATCAACCGCTAAGAAAGCAGCGGGAAAAAAGGGTGGGCGTAAGGGTGCGCGCAAGGGCGCACGCAAGGGCACGTATAAGAGGGCCGGCACGAAGAAATCCGCAACGAAGCGGGTAGGCGCACGCAAGGGCGCTCGTAAGGGTGCGCGCAAGGGTGCTCGTAAGGGCGCGCGCAAGGGCGCTCGTAAGGGTGCGCGCAAGGGTGCGCGCAAGGGCGCACGCAAAGGCGCACGCAAAGGCGCACGCAAAGGCCGGCGCGCTGGCGCAGCTGGGTCCGTATCGATGCCGAGCTCCAACGGCTCCGAGCAAATGTAGAACCCGTCGAAACGAACGGGCCGGCGCTCGACGAGAACTCGATGCCGGTCCGATCACTTGGACGAACTCGCCGCTTCTCCCGTCGTCGGGAGGAGCGGTTTGTTTTTGATCCTGCTTTATCCGCCGCTGTATCGCGCGCGGTGCCAGGTTTGCGGGATTATCGCGTCAGGCACTTCATCGCGAAATCACGCCATGTGAGTTCTTTTGCCTGGCCCGTTCGCTTCATGTCCTGCCATTCATGTCCGCAATCGCGCATCCGCGCTCGAGAGGCGGCCGGCAACGCGGGAAGTGCGGCCTCGCTGCCCGGCAGCGACGGCGCACTCGTTCCACCTGGAGACGCCGTTTGCTTCGGCGCTATGGTCTCTGCCTGAGGCGCAGCGCGGCTTTTGGAACCGCCGGCATTTGTCGCACCGAGAGCGCGTGCTGTTTCGTCAGCGTCCGTTCCGCGCGAAGACGGCGGCCGAACTTGTTCCTGCTGGCTGGGTTTGGAAGGGCGCAGCGGCGGCGTCGGGGCAGTCACATTTTTCTGCGCAGGCGCAGCCACGCATTCGAGCATGCTGCCGAGCAATGCGATCGCCGCAATTGCGATTGCGCGTCGAGCGCTCGTGACCGGGACACCTTTGCACCGCACTCGATAACGTCTTTCCCGTCGCTGCTTAATCCCTTCCATCTTTTGCACCTCAAATCAGGCGCTCTCGGGACATGTCGGCAGCTGAGCGGGGAATGACGGCAACGGGCGAAAGTTGCCTCTTATCCGAGAAGAGATGATGATCGCGGCGGCTTACGAAGCCGCTTCATCGGGAACGAGGCAATGGCAGCAGATACGACCGGCCGCGCAGGTGCGGCACCCGCAGACGTGGTCGTGCCGATCGAGGACACAAGCCTCACCGCATTCTACAAGGACATGAATCTCGCCGAGCGGCGCACGTTCTGGTCTTGCGCGATGGGATGGGCGCTCGATGGCATGGATTTCATGATCTACCCGCTCGTTATCGGCACGATCATCAAGCTGTGGAATGTCGATGCCGCGTCGGCTGGCGCTGCGGTCACCGCGACGCTGCTTGCGTCCGCGGTCGGCGGTTGGCTCGCCGGCTATCTCGCGGACCGGGTAGGCCGTGTGCTGACCTTGCAGATCACGATCCTGTGGTTCTCTTTCTTCTCCATCATCTGCGCGCTGGCGCAGGATTTCAGCCAACTTCTCATCGCACGCACTATTCTCGGCCTGGGCTTTGGCGGCGAATGGGCCGCGGGCGCCGTGCTGATGGGCGAAGCAATCCGCGCGCAATATCGCGGCCGCGCCGTTGGTTCGGTTCAGTCGGGCTGGGCTGTCGGCTGGGGTCTCGCGGTTTTGTCGCAGGCGATCCTGTTTTCGCTGCTTCCGCCGGAACAGGCGTGGCGATGGATGTTTGTCATCGGCGCGCTGCCCGCGCTGCTCACCTTCTATCTGCGCCGCTATGTCAAAGAGCCGGAGATTTCTGCCGAGACGCGCCGCCGTCAGGCTGAAACCGGTGACCGGCCGGCAATATGGGAGATTTTTTCTGGACCCATTCTCAAGACCACCATCCTCGCTTCGCTCGTCGCGACCGGCATGCAGGGCGGCTATTACGCGATCACGGCGTGGGTACCGCGCTTCCTGACGACGGAGCGCCATCTCTCGATCGTCTCGTCGACCGGTTATCTCGCGACGCTGATCGTCGGCTCCTTCATTGGATATCTCGTCGGCGCCTGGCTGGCTGACCGGATCGGTCGGCGCAATCTCTTCCTGATCTTTTCGCTCGGCGCGATCGCTGTCGTGATTGCCTACACCCAGCTGCCGCTGTCGAACGACATCCTCTGGCTTCTCGGCTTCCCGCTCGGCTTCTTTGCCTCTGGCTACTTTTCCGGCATGGGTGCGTTCCTGACCGAGCTTTATCCGACGCGGCTACGCGGCTCAGGACAGGGCTTTTGCTACAATTTCGGCCGGGGCATCGGCGCGCTGTTTCCGACGCTCGTTGGAATCATCTCGGCCAGCATGTCGCTCGCCAATGCGATCGCGATTTTCGCGGTCGTGGCCTATGGCGTGTTCTTCATCGCTGCCTATGCGCTGCCGGAGACGCGCGGCCGGGTTCTGCACGCGGATGCGTGAGGGCGCGGTCGGACCAAAGGCGCGCTGCAATAGGGATCACGGATGAGCGACATCGACATGCGGACGTTCGCCGCCCATGCCGGGACGAACGTCTCTTTCCCGGCCGGCAGCATCGTTTTCGGCAAAGATGATCCCGGCGACTGCATGTATGTCGTTCAGTCCGGCGCGATCGAGATCGTCATCGGCGACAAGGTGGTCGAACATTTGGGCCCGAACGAAGCCCTCGGCTTCATGTCGGTCATCGACGGTTCGTCCCGCACGTCGACAGCGCGGGTGAAGGAGGCCGCTGCTCTGTCGATTATCGACGCGCGGAAATTCCGCTTCATGGTCGACGAGGTACCGAACTTCGCGCTTTACATCATGGAAGTCATGGCTAGGCGCATTCGCGGCATGAGCGCAGCCATCTAGCGACAATGGCCGGCCCAATTCCCGATGACATGAAGAAAAAGATATTCGACGACCTAGCGCGGGTAGGGGAAGGCAAAGCGATCGGCTATTTGCCCGCCGGCACGATTTGCAACCCGCTCAATGGTTGTATGGCCACGATTGAGGCGGGTATGCTGGCGCGCGGGCTCGAAGCTATGGCCTTCGATGCCGAGCAATGCTGCATCCAGGGTGGTGCCCTCTACGTCTTCGATCGGCAAGCGCTTCAGAAGCTTTTGGCTTCTTCCTCGGAGCTTCTCGCCGCCAATCAATGGCCGCAGGATCAAGAACGCTTCGTGAGACGAATAGCGTCAGAATGGCTAGAGCCTGACCATCCCTTAATTGCGCTTGTCAAAAGCGCTTTCGGCGAAAGCGGTAGCGTGGGTAGTCGCGACCTGCAGCGGGGCCGGTCGAACAGCCGCTAGCCCACCTCCGCCAGTAGCGACAGCTGCTGGCGTGGGCCTTCCCCGGTGACGTCCGTCAGATGCGTGGGATAGTCGCCGGTAAAGCAATGATCCGTGAATTGCGGACGGATAGGATCGCGGCCCTTTTCGCCGACCGCGCGATAGATGCCGTCGACCGACAGGAATTGCAGGCTGTCGCAACCAATATAGTCGCGCATCTCTTCAAGCGTGTGCGTTGCCGCCAAGAGCTTCTCGCGCACCGGCGTGTCGATGCCGTAATAATCGGGATACATGATAGGCGGCGATGAGATACGGAAATGCACCTCGCGCGCGCCAGCTTCGCGCATCATCTTCACGATCTTCACCGAGGTCGTGCCGCGCACGATCGAATCGTCGATGAGCACGATCCTCCGGCCGGCGACCACAGAGCGGTTGGCGTTGTGCTTCAGCCGGACGCCAAGCTCGCGCCCCGTCTGCGAGGGCTGGATGAAGGTGCGCCCGACATAATGGTTGCGGATAATGCCGAGCTCGAACGGAATGCCGGAGGCTTGCGCATAGCCGATCGCTGCGGGCACGCCGGAATCGGGCACGGGGATGACAACATCGGCGTCTGCCGGCGCTTCCTTGGCAAGCTCCGCGCCCATCGCCTTGCGCACGTCGTAGACCGGGCGGCCATGCACGATCGAATCGGGACGGGAGAAGTACACGTATTCGAAGATGCAGGGCCGCGCCGGCTGCGGTGGAAATGGCCTCAGGCTCTCGAAACCATTCTCGTCGATGACGACGACTTCGCCGTTCTCGATATCGCGGACGAAATGCGCGCCGATAATATCGAGCGCACAGGTCTCCGAGGCGAGAATGAATTTGCCGTCGAGCTCGCCAAGCACAAGTGGCCGGATGCCGAGCGGATCGCGCGCGCCGATCAGCTTCTTGTTCGACAGCGCGACCAAGGAGTAAGCGCCTTCGAGCTGCCGTAGCGCCTCAATGAATCGTTCGATCAGCCGGCGTTTGCGGCTGCGGGCGACAAGCTGCAGCACGACTTCGGTGTCGGAGGTCGACTGATAGATCGCGCCCTCTTCGATCAAGCTGCGCCGAAGGGCGAGGCCGTTGGTCAGATTGCCGTTATGGGCGACGGCAAAGCCGCCCTTGTCGAGTTCGGCGAAAAGCGGCTGCACATTGCGCAGGATCGTCTCGCCTGTCGTCGAATAGCGAACATGTCCGATGGCGGAATTGCCGGGCAGCTGCTCGATCGTGCTGACGCGGGAGAAGTGGTCGCCGACAAGGCCAAGGCGGCGTTCCGAGTTGAACCTTTGGCCATCGAAGGTAACGATGCCCGCCGCTTCCTGGCCGCGATGCTGCAGCGCGTGCAGGCCGAGGGCGGTGATCGTGGCGGCGTCAGGGTAATCGTAGATGCCGAAGACGCCGCACTCTTTG
>JAFAVH010000163.1 GCA_019242655.1 Methylobacteriaceae bacterium | reverse complement strand
TGATGAACATACTCGAGGATCGGGTTAGTCTCGGCCGCGATGTGCTTACTTTCGCGAAAAGCCTGGCGTCCCCGAAAAAGCGGCCGCTCTATGGTCTCGGATGAAGAAACAACCGCGCATCTGGGCGGTGGTGCCTGTGAAGAGCTTCGCCCGCGCCAAGGCGCGGCTGGCGCCGCTGCTTGACGCACCCCAGCGGGAGCAGCTCGCGCGCGCCATGCTCGAAGACGTGCTCACCGCCTTGCAAAAGCTCGATGCGCTCGACAATATTCTGGTGGTGAGCCGCGACGCCGGCGCGGGGGAGATCGCAATCGCGCATGGCGCGTCAACGCTGGACGACCCGTTTGAGAACGGCCCCAACGCGGCGATCCGCCTTGCCGTGCCGGTTTTGCGTGAGGCGGGAGTGGATGCGATGATCGTCGTACCTGCCGACGTCCCGCAGACCGAGGCCGATGAATTGCTGCCGATTCTTGATGCACTGCGCTGTGCATCCGTTGCGCTCGTACCGGCGGTGCGCGACGGCGGCACCAACCTTTTGGGCTGCGCGCCGGTCGACATGATCGAGCCTTGCTTCGGTCCGGACAGCTTTGCCCAGCACATGAGTGCGGCGAAGCGCGCAGGAATTGAGCCGCGTGTCTTTGCGTGCACGTCGCTCTCGCGCGACATCGATCGGCCCGACGACATTCTGGAATTTCGCGCAGACCGGGAAACCAGAGCCGGCGCTTATCTTCATCGCGCATTGACCAATTCGAATCTCGCGGCGTGCGCGCAATGATCGAGACCGAATTGCTTCGACGCGCCGCCGAGGGCGAGCGGCTTTCGTCCGCCGAAATATCTGCGCTCGATGCGGGAAGCAGCCTCGATGAGCTCATGCACGCGGCCGCGGCGCGGCGGGATCGCGCGCACGGCCAGCTCATCTCCTATTCAAAAAAAGTCTTCATTCCGCTGACGCAGCTTTGTCGCAACGTCTGCCATTACTGCACGTTCGCGCATCCGCCGCGGAAAGGCGAGCACGCCTACCTCTCCATCGACGAGATGCTGGCGATCGCCGAGGCCGGCGCGGCGCTCGGCTGCAAGGAGGCATTGTTCACGCTCGGCGACAAGCCGGAGCTGCGCTACGCGCAAGCGCGGCGCGAACTCGCGGCGCTCGGGCATGAGACGACGATCGCGTACCTTGCGGAAGCGGCGAAAGCGGTCCTCGACCGCACCGGCTTGTTCCCGCATATCAATCCGGGCGTGATGAACGCGGATGAAATCGCGAGCTTGCGAAAAGTTTCCATCTCGCAAGGCTTGATGCTGGAGACAGCATCATCGCGGCTGAGCGAGCGCGGCGGCCCGCATTTCGGCTCGCCGGACAAACATCCCGCCGCGCGATTTGCGACGATCGGCGCCGCTGGCGCACAATCCGTGCCGTTCACCACAGGGATTCTCATCGGCATCGGAGAAACCCATGCCGAGCGCATCGAGTCGATGCTGCAATTGCGCGATTCGCATGATGAGTTCGGACACATTCAGGAAATCATCGTCCAGAATTTCCGGCCGAAACCCGGAACCGTGATGGCGTCGATGCCGCCGGCTTCGACCGAAGATCATTTGCGTGCGACCGCGCTGGCGCGGCTTATTTTCGCGCCCGAAATGAATATCCAGGCGCCGCCGAACCTCAGCCCGCGTGAACTCGAGCGTCTCGTCGACGCAGGCATCAACGATTGGGGCGGCGTGTCGCCGCTTACTCCGGATCACGTGAACCCCGAAGCGCCCTGGCCGCATCTCGACGAACTCGCACGCCGCACGCGTGGCTGCGGCAAAGTTCTGATCGAGCGCCTTGCGATCTATCCCGCTTATGCACGTGATCTGACGCGATGGGCGGATGAAGATTTGCACCGGCCGCTGCTGCGCGCGATTGACGGCGAGGGGTTTCCACGCGTTGACGATTGGTGTCCGGGCGCGGTGACTGATTTGCCGAAAGACGATGTTGCGCTCGTCACAAAGCCGCATGTGCTGCGCAACGGCGACCTTTCACGTCTCCTCGCGAAAACGCAGCGCGGCGTGGGCGCCAGCGAAAAGAACATCGCTGCCTTGTTCCGCGCCCGCGATTCGGAATTCACCGCGGTCTGCCGCGCTGCCGACGAGCTGCGCGAGGAGGTGAACGGCGCCATCGTCAGCTACGTCGTGACGCGCAACATCAACTACACGAATATCTGTTCCTATCACTGCCGCTTCTGCGCCTTCTCGAAGGGCAAGACCAGCGATGCGCTGCGCGGGCGCCCCTACAGTTTAAGCCTCGAGGAAGTCGCTGTGCGCGTGCGCGAGGCCGCGGCACGCGGTGCCAGCGAAGTGTGCATGCAAGGCGGCATCCACCCGGATTTTACCGGCGCGCATTACATCGAGATTTGCAAGGCGGCAAAAGCAGCGGTACCGCGCATGCATGTGCATGCATTCTCGCCGCTCGAAATCCAGCAGGGAGCGCAAACGCTCGGGGTCAGTACGCGGGAATTTCTTTCCGCGCTGAAAGCAGCCGGGCTCGGCACTGTCCCCGGCACCGCCGCGGAAATCCTCGATGACGACGTCCGCGCCACACTCTGCCCCGACAAACTGAACACGGCAGAATGGCTCGACGTCATGCGCGTTGTACACGGCATCGGCCTGCGCAGCACCGCCACGATCATGTTCGGCCATATGGAGCGTTATGAGCATTGGGCCCGCCACCTTCGGCGTTTACGACAGCTGCAAATGGAGACCGGCGGCTTCACGGAATTCGTGCCGCTTCCCTTCGTGCCAATGGAGGCGCCGATTTATCTGAAAGGGCGTGCCCGGCGCGGCCCCACTTTCCGCGAAGCCATATTGATGCATGCGGTCGGACGCCTCGTTCTGCATCCGCACGTTCCCAACATCCAGGCATCCTGGGTGAAGATGGGCCGCACAGGCGTGCACGTCTGCCTGCAAGCCGGCGTCAACGACCTCGGCGGCACCTTGATGGACGAGAGCATTTCGCGTTCGGCCGGCGCAAGTCATGGCCAGGAAATGACACCGGCGGAAATGGAAGCGACAATCGTGACCGCGGGCCGCGTCCCAAGACAGCGCACGACGACTTACGCGAGCGTTGCGCGCGAAAGCATGGCAAACGCACCCGCCGCGTAGTCGCTACGCGCTCGCTTTTTGCCGGCGAGCGGCGCGGGTTGCATCTCCATCCACCGCGCCGTCTTCGCGCAGCACGACGCCATAATCGGCACGCGCCGCTTC
>JAFAVH010000359.1 GCA_019242655.1 Methylobacteriaceae bacterium | reverse complement strand
GCCAACACTTCGGCGCTCGACAGCCAAGGACCAGGCTCCGCGACTGGCGGCGGGAGCGGCACGTCGAGCGGCGAGCCGCGCGTGCCGCTGCGGCTCTTCGCGCTGAAGTATGCCGATACGTTCATCGTTGCCGACGCCAACGGCAATGTCGTCGGCGAAGGCGACGGCATGTTCCGCGACGATACCCGGGTCTTGTCGCGGTGGGCTCTGACGATCGGCGGCAAGCGTCCCGCGTTGCTCAGCGCCGCGCTCAGTCAAGACAACACGCTGTTCACCTCGCATCTGACCAACCGCCCATTGCCGCCGCTCGGCGGGCAATCGCTTCCACAAGGCGTGATCCACGTCGAGCGGCAGCGCCTGATTTTCGAAGGCGCGCTCTACGAGCGTATCACGCTCAGCAATTTCGGGCCGAGCGAAAATTGGGTTCCGCTGGAACTCGAATTCGAATCCGATTTCCGTGACATGTTCGAAGTGCGCGGCGTCAGCCGGCGCGCGCGCGGCGAGATATTGGAACCGCAACTCGGGCACAATTCCGTTTGCCTGCGCTATCGCGGCCTCGACGGCGTCGTTCGCCAATCTTGCATCAACTTCTCGCGCGCGCCACGGCGCATCAGCGACCGCGAAGCGGCATTCACCATCCGGCTGAAGCACGGCGCCTCGACTTCGCTCTATATCGAGATCGCGCCGCAGCCGGGTGAGGCGCCCTCGCGCGACCGCTTCCGCGCCGCGCTCGCGCGCGCCCGCTACGGAATGCGCAGCAAGCGACGGCAAGGCGCGACAATCTTCAGCCCCGAGCGCGTGTTCAACGACTGGCTCGAGAAGTCGCGCGCCGATCTCGCGCTGCTCACGACTGAGTTGAAGACCGGGCCGTTCCCATATGCGGGAATACCGTGGTTTTCGACGCCGTTCGGGCGCGACGCGATCATCACGTCGATGCAGATGCTGTGGCTCGATCCCTCGCTTGCGCGCGGCGTGCTCGCTTTTCTTGCCGCGAACCAGGCCAAGGAACGCTCGGCGTTCCAGGATTCGGCGCCGGGCAAGATTATGCACGAGACGCGCAAGGGCGAGATGGTCGCGCTGCACGAACTGCCCTTCGGACTCTATTACGGCGGCGTCGACACGACGCCTTTGTTCGTGATGCTTGCCGGCGCTTACGCGGAGCGCACCGCCGATCTCGCGTTCATCGAAGAGATATGGCCGGCGCTACTCGGCGCGATGTCCTGGATCGAGGGCGACGGCGATTCGAACGGCGCCGGGTTCGTCGATTACATGCGCGCCGAGGCAAGCGGCCTTGCCAATCAAGGCTGGAAGGACAGCCAGGATTCCGTCTTCCATTCCGACGGCGGCGATCCGGCGGGACCGATCGCGCTTATCGAGGTGCAGGGTTATTGCTACGCGGCGTTCCGCGCCATGGCGGCGCTCGCCGGCCGCCGTGGCGACGATGCACACGCGGCACAGTGGAGCGCGCAAGCCGAGCGGCTGCGCGATGCGACCGAGAGCCGTTTTTGGATGCACGAGAACGGCCTTTATGCGCTGGCCCTCGACGGCAATGGGCGGCCATGCCGCGTCCGTACCTCGAATTCGGGGCAATTGCTTTTCACCGGATTGCCGTCGCCCGAACGCGCGCGATCGGTGATCGACAATCTGCTCACGGCGCCGTTCAATTCGGGCTGGGGCATCCGCACGCTCGCGGAAGGCGAAGCGCGCTACAACCCGATGTCCTATCACAACGGTTCGGTCTGGCCGCACGATACCGCGCTCTGCGCGCTTGGTATGGCGCGCTACGGCGAACGCGCCGGCGTCGTGCGCATCCTCGACGAGATGTTCGAAGCGGCGGTGCGCTTCGAGATGCGCCTGCCCGAGCTCTATTGCGGTTTCGAGCGCCGCGGCCGCGGCGATGCGCCGGTTGCCTATCCCGTCGCTTGCTTGCCGCAGGCCTGGGCATCGGGCTCGTTGTTCATGCTTTTGCAAGCAGCGCTCGGAATTTCGGTTTCCGCCTGGCGCGAGGAGATACGCATCGAGGAGCCGCGGCTGCCGATCGGCATCGAGAGCCTCGAAATCCGCAATCTCCGCGTCGGCAAGAAGATCGTGAATCTGAGTTTCCAGCGCGTCGGAACGGGCGTGGTTACGTATTCAGATCAGCATTTCAGCGGCGTCGTGCCGATCATGCTGCGCGCTTGACGTCGGCACGGCTCATCAAGCGGCAGGTGCAATCCGCTTCGCGATGGTACACGGTGAACGGGATGTCGCCCCGCGCTCTCCACTAGCCGGTCTGCGCACCATTGATGCTGAACCATAAGTGTCAGGCGCGAAAAGCCTTTGGCGCTCCGCGGGCGACGAGCGGAAGTACGGATGCTTCCGCAGGATATTTTCCTTGCCGCCATTTTTGTAATCTAAAAGCATAAGGCTGATGGGTTTCGTTAGTGTCGGATACGGGCGTGGAGGACACGCGACCCTCAGGCCGAACCACCTACGATAAAATGCCTGATGCTCGGCGCGCACCGTCGCCGAAATATAATCAGTATTGAAGTAAGCCGCTGCCATGTACGGCACTCTAATAGTCAAAAATGGGAGTTCTGGGAAAAAGCGTGCAACATCATAGTTGGCGACAAACCTGTTGCCGTCGATAAACGTGTGGCCGGCATCCAGCGCAGGCTCGAAGAAATCTGGAAATGCCTCCATTGCGGGAGAAGTACGATGCTCCGGCGTAAGAAGGTGAATACGAAATGAGCTTGCAAGGACTCCGTCGATATACACGCTGAACGTGTGCGAATTTTTCAGTCCATCGAAATTATCGAACAGCTTCTTCTCGGCATTGGGAATGATCGCGCCTTCCCTCAAGTAAGCGTCGTAGCGCAACCGAAGAGCTGTTTCGATATCTTGCGATGTCTCTGCACGCCGATATTCGACCCTTTCAAGCAAGCGTTCCACACGCTCGGACAGACTCTCTCCAGCATTCGACGCGATCGACATATTTGGCCTCTCCCAACCGCCCGGCAAAGGTAAACTGTAAGGTGTTTACCGGGAAGCGTAACGCTTTGTTAACGTTAACGCGGTGGCCTGCAAATTCGATCCAATTCAGGGGCCGGATTTTCCAACATGCGTTTTGAGATTTTCAATTAAGTTTGGCTACTATTTTGATATGAGGAGCTTTTTTTCAATTTGGCCTAGAATAACGAGAGGGTTGTCAGCACAGCTTGTCGTCATAGCTGCGATTTCCTGTTCCGCGGCAGTGATTACGCTCTGCTGGCTCGCAGAAGATCAACTCAATGAGTTCGTGCTGCGTCTCGTGCTTTGCGCCGTGTCGGGTGCGGCTGCCGCTTTTATGACAATTGCCTTCTTGTCGCCCAGGGGTGTTCGGCTTCGAAAGTTCCGTGCCACCGCACGTAGAATGACGCGGCTGGAAACCGAGCTGCAGGGAGCAATCAAGGAGAGTGAGGCACGTTACGCCGAAAAATCGGCTCTTCTAGAGACGACCTTGGAGCATATGAACCAAGGACTCGCGGTCGTGAATGCGGCGGGTTCAATTCTTATCGCAAATAAAAAGCAATTTGAGTACACGGGTGTTCCTGAAGACCGATTCTCGCTTCCCGCATCTGCGAAAGAGGTTTTTCAGTTTCAATGGACTAGCGGAGAATTCGGATACGACGGCGAATTGCTTCCCGAGGACGTTAGACAGTTTTTTCTGACCGGCAAGGGCATCCTCCCGGCAGCGTATATTAGGCGAAGACCAAACGGCACAGTGCTTCAAGTAAGAAGTGAGCCGATGCCCGATGGAGGCGTCGTCCAATCCTACACCGACATCACCGAACTCGTTCGCGCCAAAGAGGCGGCGGAAGCGGGCGCACGGGCGAAGTCGATCTTCCTCGCCACCATGAGCCATGAAATCCGCACACCGCTGAACGGCGTTCTCGGCATGGCAAGCCTCTTGCGCCAGGGCGAGCTCACCCCGGAGCAGAGCCGCAATGTCGACGCCATCACGAATTGCGGCGACGCCCTCCTGCATATCCTCAATGACGTTCTCGACCTGTCGAAACTCGAAGCCGGGATGATGGAGATCGACAACGAGCCGTTCGATCTGCCGGCGCTGATCCATTCGGCGGTCGACGTGACGCGCGGCGCCGCGGCCAACAAAAAAATCGGCATGGAGGTCCATGTCGACCCCGACCTCCCGCGCATTATTCGCGGCGATCGCAACCGGCTGCGACAGGCCATCCTCAATCTCGCCAGCAACGCCGTAAAATTCACCGAGCAAGGGAAGGTCGCTCTGCGCGCAACGCGGGTTGCGCCATCGGGTCAGTTGCGAATCGAGGTGATCGATACCGGCATCGGAATTCCGGAGAACGCGCGCGACCGTCTGTTCAAAGATTTCTCGCAGGTCGACGCCTCGATCAGCCGCCGCTTCGGCGGCACCGGTCTCGGCCTCGCGATCACGCAGCGCATCATTCAGGCGATGAACGGACGCATCGGCGTCGACAGCAAACCCGGTAAAGGGAGCTGCTTCTGGTTCGAAATTCCGATCGCCGCCGCGCCCGATGCGATCGTGACGCCGGAGCGTTCGGTTGCACAGGAACGATCGCTGCCGGCGCCAGTCTCCTCCGCTGCGGCAGACGACTCGCCGCCCGCAAAGCGGCCGGGGATTGGTTGGCGCATACTCGTCGCGGAGGACATGGCGGTAAACCAGATGGTCGCCCGCGGCCTAATCGAGGCGCGCGGCCACTCGGTCGATATCGCGGCCGACGGACAGGAGGCGATCGCCAAAGCCGAGGCCGGAGACTACGACCTCATCTTCATGGACATGCAGATGCCGCGCATCGACGGTCTCGAAGCGACGCGCCGAATCCGCGCGCGTGGCGGCAAGCTTGCGCATGTGCCGATCGTCGCGATGACGGCGAACGCGTTCGGTTCGGATCAGGTCGCCTGCATCGAAGCCGGGATGAACGATTTCCTCGCCAAACCGATCGACGCCGACAAGCTTGGAGATGCCCTCGACCGCGTCATGTCCGAACGATCCGCTCTTCCGAAGCCGGTTCGGGTATCCGGCGCGGTATTCGATCCCGAGCCGCTTGAGGGATTGCGGCGGCAGCTCGGCGACGATGCGGTGCGAGACATCCTTCGCTGCTGCCGGCTCGAGGTGCCGTCCGTGCTCGAGCAGCTTGAACGCTGCCTCGAACGAGACGCCATCGCCGAACTCACCGACCTGCTTCAATCGTTAGGGAATGCGTTCAGCAATCTCGGCTTCGCTGCCGCGGGGGATTATTGCCGGGGACAATTGCAGCTTCTCGCGGCGGGTGACGCACCCGAGGCGGAATTGACCGAAACCCTCGAGCGGCTCGTCGATGAGGCATGGGAAATGTGCGACGCGTTCGTCGTGGCGCCGGGCGCGACGGAGCCGCTCGCATCGGCTGCCTGATCAGGCGGCGGCGCTTACTTTCGCGGTGAACCGTCGCGACTTCGTCGCGGCAAGCACTTCCGCTTTGACATCTGTCCACGCGCGCTTGGCATTCTCGGCGGCGAGGCTCAGCGTTCCGCACATTTTCAGGTATTTGCCGTCGGCGACGAGGCGGTCAAAATAGGCGGGATCGTTCCAACGCTGTTGGAGCACACGCAGCCGCTCTTCGCTGCGGGCACGGCGCGCCTGCGCCGCCGGTGAGGCCAGCGCATAGTGCGCCTCACACATCACTTCGACGCAGTTGGGCAGACTGACGCGCGCGGCGGAATGCGTGCAGCCCGGAACGCAACAACGCAACTGATCTGAAAACATACGGAGGTTTCCCAAGCGCGGACAGTTTGCCCTGCGGGTGCTTGGAAACCCTTAATCCGGTCGCCGCAATTTGCGCCTTTCTAGGTTAATTTGATCGGCGCAATCCGGATGTTCGCAGATCAGGCGCCGCGGTCCAAGTTCGGCATCTCGGTGCTGCCATGGACGATGCCGCGCACGAACCCTCGGCCGAACTCGCGATCGCCGCCGCGCGCGAGGCTTGAGACGATTCCCGCCGTGAAGGCGATCGTGCCGCCGATGAGCGCGGCGCCGGCAAGATGGCCGGCGCTCATGCCGCCATCGGTGAGAAAGATCACCGCCCCGGTTCCGGCCAGCCCGACGACTAGAGCAACGAGCGCATCGAGCGCTGTTGCGCGGCCCCAGAGAACCAGCGCAAGAAGCGGGGCAAGCAGCGCAACGGAGAGAACCAGCGCCACGCCGATCGGCGGGCGTGGATCCATCGCCGTCGAACTCGCCGAGGCCGTCGAGCCGATGATCGCGGCGATCAGCAGGAGTCGCGTGATGGCGAGACGTCGGCTGGTCAATGCTTCCGCGTCGCGGACGCGATGGAAGGCGTCGTGGCCGAGCGCGGTTGCGCAGGCGTGAAAGCCGACGCTTGCCAGCGCCAGGCCGAGCGCGGCAAGGGCGGCCGCAACCAAACCGGAAAAAGCGCTGCCGAGTCCGGCGAGCAGCGGCAGATTGGCGAGCAGGAAATCGCGCCGCGGCGCGAGATCGGCTTCGCGCAGATTGTCCTTGAAGCCGGGTTGCGCCACGCATGCCTGCCGCAAACCGATCGGCGCCGGGCGCTCCGTTTTGCAGATGGAGAAGACGCCGTTTTTTGCGGCCGCATAGAGCCCGGGACTGAGCCTGTCCGGCTTGAGACCAACCGTGTCTTGCACAAGCGCGACCGAGCTCGCTGCCAGTGTCGCGGTGACAAGCCCGCCGAACAGGACGAGCCACAGAAGCGGGATAACGCCGGCGCGGCGCGCCGAGCGGCGGTCCGGGGCGCCGAAAGCCGGCGCCACGACAGGCACGAGAACCGCAAGGCCGACCGCGAGTGCGCCGGTTACCCAGAGGCTGAAAGCACCGGGATCGCCGCCGAGGAGGGTCCAGCCTGAGAGATACGCGGTCGCGCGCTGCCAGAGCGCCTCGTCGCCGCCGAACGGAAGCGGCAGCGAATTGCCGCCGAGCGCCAGCACGATGAGCGGCAGGGCAAAGGCGGACACGAAAATCGCGCCGGCCGCGATTGCGCCCCAGATCGCCCCGGCAAAGCCACCCGGCGCCACCATGAGAACCAATACGATCCCGACAAGCGCCGCCGCCAGCGCCCGCGAAAAGCCGCTCCACAGGGTGAGCGCGCGCACCGCGATCTCGACGCCGGCATGCGCCAGCGCGAAAGCGATCACCGCGACCAACAGCGCGG
>JAFAVH010000356.1 GCA_019242655.1 Methylobacteriaceae bacterium | reverse complement strand
CCGAGATGCAGAGCGAGCGCGCCGACCGCCGCCGGTATCCAGATCGCCAGCGTTTTGCGCGTGCTCATGGGGGCGGCTTTTCCACCTCCGGCACGCCTTCGAGCGCGACGAGTGCAACTTTGAGGAATCCTCCCTGCCGCAAGAGCTCCAGCACTTCCATCAGCTCACCATAAGGCACGGCGCGATCGGCGCGCAGGAACAGCCGATGGTCTTTGCCGGCATCCGGCATCGTCTCGAGCGTGCGCGCGAGTTCGCGGCGTTTCACCTGCGTCTCGCCAATCGCCACCGAGAGATCGGATTTGACGGTAATGTAGACAGGCTTATCCGGCTTCTTCTGCGGAGTTGCAGTGGAAGACGGCAGATCGACGGGAAGATCGACGGTCGAGAGCGGCGCCGCCACCATGAAGATGATGAGCAGAACCAGCATGACGTCGATGAACGGCGTCACATTGATTTCGTGCGCTTCGGAGAACTCGTCCTCGTTCTCGATGTCGGCGATGGAGCCTGCCACAAGCCTACTCCGCCGCGCGCGACATCATGGCGCCGCTGGCGCGATCGAGATCGCGCGATACGAGCCGCGCCACTGCGCCGGAGGCGCGGCCGACGAGATCGAGATAGCCACGCGTCGCGCGCGAAAAATGATTGTAGATGATGACGGCGGGAATCGCCGCGACGAGGCCGATCGCAGTCGCAAGCAAAGCCTCGGCAATCCCCGGGGCAACGACGGCAAGGTTGGTTGTCTGCGACTTCGAAATGCCGATGAAGCTGTTCATGATGCCCCAGACGGTGCCGAACAGGCCGACGAATGGCGCGGTCGCGCCGATCGTCGCGAGCGTGCCCATGCCGAGGCGAATGCCGCGCGCTTCCGTGCGCGCAATTTCAGCGAAGGAGGTCGCGGCGCGCTCTTTCACGCCGGCCGGATCGCTGAGCACGCTGCGCGAGACCTGCATCTCTTTCGCCGCCACCACAATGAAGTCGGCGAGGACCGATTTCTGACCTTCGAGCAGCGAATGGGCCTGCTGCAAGCTTGCAGCGGGTTCGATGCGCTTCAAAGCGGTCCGCACACGACGGCGCGCGATGAAAAGCTCAATGCTCTTTGCCAAAAAGATCGTCCAGGTGACGAGCGAGGCGAAGGCGAGGCCGACCATCACCGCCTTCACCAGGATGTCGGCGGACAAGAACATCGACCACGGCGAGAGATCGTGCGGGATCGTCGATTGGGGAACGACGGAACGCGCCGGTGCGTCGGCAGGTGCGGGCGCTTCCGCCGCTAGCGGCACCGCGCTTGGTGCGGCCGGCGCAGTCGACGCCGCGGCAGCCGGCTGATCGGCGGGGCTCGCAGCCGTTTGCGCCAGCGCTGGTACAGCGAGCGCCATAACGATGACAAGGATGCCTGCCTTCAATGCATTTCCGGTTTTATTCATGCCGCGACGCACCACACTCTCTTCAACCGCAATGATGGCTTGCAGCCTTTCGCCCACGCCGACCGCGATCTTGGCAAGCGATTTCAAGCGCGCGGGAACCACACGATCTAGCGCCAACAGAAGCGATCTTCCAGAAGTTTAGTTTGTAGCCGCTCAAAACAACGAGTGTTGGACCTTGAGCATGACCGATGTCGCCGCGTCCGTCTTCAGGGCCGGCCCGTCGAGGCGATCAGCCCCCCATCGACGATGATCTCGGTTCCGGTGACGTATCTCGCCTCGTCGGAAGCGAGGTACAAAGCCGCGTGTGCGACGTCCCAGGCGTCCCCCATATGTCCCATCGGGACTTGCGCATTTCGCTTCGCGACAATGCCGTCGTAATCGCCAGCGGCATATCGCTCGGCGAGGCGACGCACGATCGGCGTGTTCATCAGGCCCGGAACGACGCAGTTGAGACGGACATTCTGCGGCGCGAACATGACCGCGCTCGCTCTGGTGAATTGAACGAGGGCCCCTTTGGCCGCGGCGTAGGCGACCTGATCCTTGCCGACATAGCGCAATCCCGCGACGGAAGAAATGCAGACGATCGAGCCGCCGCCGCGCGCCGCCATCAAAGGTAGCGCGTATTTGCTGACGAGAAAGGCGCTGGTGAGATTGAGATCGAGCTGCGCGCGCCAGACCTCCTCGTCCATGTTGACGATATTGCCGGGTTCCGAACGGCCGACATTGTTGACGAGTATATCGACGCCGCCATGCGAGGCGACCCAGGTTTCGAAGACACGCTTGATCCCATCCGCCTTGGTGACGTCGCATTCGGCGACGTGCATGACATTGCCTTCGCCCTGAACGAGCGCGCGCGTCTCTTCGGCCGCTTTAAGTGAAATATCGAGCCCGAGAACAGTCGCGCCTTGCCGGGCGAACAGAGCCGACATCGCCTTGCCGTTGCCCCAGCCCTCACCATAGCAGCCGCAACCGGTGATCAGAGCGATCTTACCTTTGAGACTGAGCATCGGGACGATCCTGTTCGGTGACGTTTGCCCGAATATCAAACCTCGGCCCAATAGCGAATGAGATTATGATAGATGCCGGTGAGCTTGACGGTTTCCGGATCCTCGCGCCCGAGCCGCTCGACAAGCACCTGAATGGTGTTGTCGAGATCGTAGATCATGCTCCGTGCGTGTGAATCGCGCACCATGCTCTGCAACCAGAAGAACGACGCAACCCGCTGCCCGCGCGTGACCGGCGTCACCATGTGAAGGCTGGTTGCGGGATAAAGGACGAGGTGGCCCGCCGGCAATTTCACCTCATGCGAGCCGTAATAATCTTCGACGATCAGCTCGCCGCCGTCATATTCGTCCGGCTCGCATAGAAAGAGGGTCACGGAGAGATCCGTGCGGATGCGCATCCCGGTGAGATGATCGCCGCGAATCGCATTGTCGACGTGGATGCCGAAATGGTGGCCACCGCCGTAGCGATTGAACAGCGGCGGAAAGATATGCAGCGGGATCGCCGCCGAGATGAATGACGGGTTGGCTGCGAGAGCGCTGAGCACACGATTGCCGAGCGCGCGCGCGACATCGCTGTTCGGCGGCAGCTGCTCATTCTTCTTCACCAGTGCGGATTGCGCGCCGGCGGTCGAGCGGCCGTCCTCCCATTCCGCCGCATCCATGATGCGGCGGAAATCGGAGACGTCCGCCTTGCTCAGCACATCGGGCACGCAAACGAGCATTAGAACTTAGCTCGCGCTTCGAGGTAGACGCTGCGGCCGGGCGCGACCAACGCGAACGGCGCCGCGCTTTGATAGAACGCGTCGTAATAAGTGCGATTGAAGATGTTGATCGCGCCGACCTTCAGATTGAAGTTCGGTCCGATCTTCGCCTCGGCAAACGCATCGAAACGCCAGTAAGACGGCAGCACGGTCGGGACGTTTATATAGGGATTGGCTGCCGTCGGCGCGGGGAGACCCGCCGCATTGAAGGCCGTGCCGCCATTCGCCGCAAGGAACGTTCCGCCGTAGAGCTGCGAACGATAGATCGCCTGCCCGCCGACTGTGAACCAGTCGAGAAGATCGTATTTCGTGAGCAAGGTGAACGAGCGGTTTGCGATGTTGGAAAGCGGCAAGCCAACATTCGTTGGAAACGCCGATTTCGTCACGTGGTCGTCCATCAACACAAGGCCGCCAAGCATACTCCAACGGTCGGTGATCTTGCCGGCGACTTCAAGATCGATGCCGCGCACCTGATAGGCGGCGCCAGCGACGACCTGCGCCGCAGCGCCAGTCCCCAGAATCTCGCGTGCATTTTCCTTGGTCGTCTGAAACAAAGCGCCCGTGACGAGCAGTCGCTTGTCGAACAGCTCCCACTTGGTGCCGACCTCGATCGCTTTGTTACGCTCGGGAGAGAAAATTGCCGCCGCCGCGTTGAGGCCGCCGTATTGTGCTGTGGTGCCGTCGAGTTCCGCGCCAACCGGATTGGACGACGTGGCGTAGGCCGCATAAAGGCTCCAGATCGGCAGCGGCTTTACCACGGCGCCGACGTTGTAGTTCAGCATGGTCGAATGGTTGAACGCAGAGGTCGCCGGGGCCGGCGTGACGCCGATCGCATTTGGGCCAAAGCCCCGGCTCGTCGCGCTGATCGTGTAGTCGTCAACTCGCACGCCGCCATTGAGGATGATGAAATCCTTCCAGTTGGCCGTCTCGATCAAATAGCCTGCTTTGGTATCGACGGGAATGATCGTCGGATTGCCGAGAATCTGCGGCGCGCTTGTGAACGGCAGCGTGTTGTTCGGGAAGAACAGGAAACCCGTCGTGCTCCCGGCCCCATTGAATCCACCTGGCAACGCCTCCGAGCTCAAGCCGGTATAAATGTCGCGGCTGACACGTTCATGCGAGAGTTCCAGGCCGGTCACAGCCGTGTGTTTCACGGGTCCCGTGTCGAACTTAATCGTCGCGTCCGTCTGATTCGCATAGACATCGGTGCTTTGATATCTGCTTTGCGGATTGTAGTTGACCGTCGAAAGAAGCGGATTGACGGGATTGTAGGCTGGAGATTCCGCCAGGGTGCCGATGTAATTTAGAAGCGCATGTTCCTGACGGAACTTGCTCGAGATCGTGATATTCTCATTGACCCTGTACTCGCCGGTAAGTGTGCCGAAGTTCTGGCGCACTTTCTGGAAGTCGCGGTTGACGAAGCCGTAATACGTGTTGCGGTCGACGATCCCTTCCGTAAACGGCCGATTGATCAGAACTGGGACGCCGCCAACGCGGAAGAACCTGTCGTATGGAACGCCGAAATCGGGTAGTCCCGTCAGATTGACGAACGTGTAGTTGCCAGTGAATGTCAGATCGCTCGTCGGTGTAAAGGTGACTGCCCCCGAGGCACCCTGGCGGTTGTCGGTGACGTAGTTGCGGCCGGCAACGTTGGCGCCTTGTTCGAGCGCGTTGACGCGCACCGCAAGCACAGGGCTGATCACCTTGTTTACATCGAGCGTGACGCGCTTGGTTTGATCGCTCGGCGAACCGAGACCCTCGGTGATGTAGAAATCGCCTGCCGTCGTTGCTTTCTTGGTCACGATGTTGACCGCTCCGCCCGACGTACCGCGGCCGGCGAAAGACGATGCCGGCCCGCGCAGAATCTCCACCTGCTCGGTGAAGAAGTTCTCGCGCACGCTGACGGCCGGATCGCGAATGCCGTCGATGAAGACGTCATTGCGTGCATCGAAGCCGCGAATGAAGAAGCGGTCGCCGAACGCATTGCCGCCTTCGCCAGTACCGAGCGTCACGCCGGCCGTCGAGCGTGTGATCTCTTTAAAAGAGGTCGCTTCCTTGTCGCGCAGGATTTCCTTGGTCAGCACCGTCACTGTCTTTGGCGTGTTGATGAGCGGCTCGGTGAATTTCGGCGACTGCAACCGATCGGCTTTATAGTCGGACTTCGGATTGGCGTATGGATTCGCGTCTGCGGCGACATTGAGCGCCGGCTGTTGCGTGAAGACCGGCGCATTCGATGCTGCGGCGGGCGCCGGCGTCACCGGAGCGCGTACGGGACGCGCCTGACGCGCCTTGCGGCGGATGGCGGTCCGCGCGGCGACTTGCGCGCGCGTGGGCTGCGCCAACACCGGGCGCGGACGCGTGACCGGAGGTTCGACGGTGACCGGAGGCAGCGTCGAGGATGCTGACTGCCCCTCCGCGCCGGATATCGAACCGGCAACAGCGATGAGTCCGAGCGCCGTCACCGTGCCGGCCGTATCCGGTTTGAGTGCGCGCGGACCTGCGACCATCACGTTGCGCAACGATCTCGGCGCCTTGATCCCGGACATTTCGAATACTCCCCTCTTTGCGCGACGAACTTGCGCGGCGACGGGGCGATCCATAGGAGGCAGCGAGATAATCAGTCAAAGATCAAATACTTACGTTAGTATAGGTCTAAAATTCGAAAGCCGGAATTGAGCGAGAAATCGTCTTCGAGAAACCCTCAACCCTCTCTTTGGACTAATTCTCGATAGTCCGAGAAGGCGTGAAGGATACAGGGCTTAGGTCATTTCGCGATCGCCGCGATCCGGATCACAGTTTAGAATGAGATGCAGACTCTTGCATAAGCGCAACAGATACCTGGATTCAGCGCAGTGCCATGCCGAATGGCCTTCAATCCTGATCCGTGCTCGGCGGCTTCATCAGTGAAAAGAGCTCGTCGAGCGTCCGCTGCGCAGTCGCTCTCACGCGACTTGGGTCAGGCAGACCAGCAATATTGACGCCATTCACAACCGCCTTCACCTCGTCGCGGAAATCGGTCAGGAACGACAGCGGGTCCGACGAATTGTTCGCCATTCGCGCGATCATGCCCGTGATCAGGATTTGGCAGGCGATCATGCGGCCGTTGAGTTCATCCATTCGCGGTCCCCATTCCTGGTCCTATTGGCTTTCGTGCATGTCTCATACCGGGTTTCGTGCATGAGTGAAGATGCGGTTGAGCGCGCCGGGCCGGAAGTCGTGATGAAGGCAAGCGACATCACTCTTGCCGTGTCGACTTCGATCATATGGGGGCTTGCCTTCATAGCGATGCGATTTGGGCTCGACAGCTTCTCGCCGGCGCAGTTGACGGTGCTTCGATTTGTCATCGCGGCGCTGCCGGCTCTCTTCTATTCGCGTCCACAGATCGCCTGGCATCTGCTGATGGCCACCGGCCTCACGCTCTTCACCGGCCAGTTCCTGCTGATCTTCTTTGCGATGCACATGGGCATGCCACCGGGCCTGGCATCGGTCACCCAGCAGACGCAGGCATTCTTCACGATTGCGCTGGCGGCTGCTTTTCTGCGCGATATTCCGACGCGGCGACAGATCGTCAGTATGGTCACTGCACTTGCCGGGCTTGCGCTCATCGGCGCGAGCATCGGTGGCGATGTGTCGACGAGTGCGCTCATCGTCGCGATCGCCGCGGCGCTGAGTTGGGCGATCGGCAATGTCCTGGTAAAGCGCATCGGCCCTGTGCCGATGCTGCCGCTGATGGCGTGGCTCAGCCTCGTGCCACCGATTCCGGCCATGTTTATCTCGGCGCTACTCCCGGGACCGTCGCTCTTCGAAGCGTTGCGGGGCGCGAGTTTGCTCAGTCTCGCTGCCGTCCTCTATCTCGGGCTCATCGCGACGATGCTTGCATACGCAAGCTGGGGTCGCCTGCTTTCGCGTTACCCGGCCGCGAGCGTTGCGCCGTTTTCCCTGCTTGCACCGTGCGCCGGGATTTTCGCGTCAGTGCTGATCTTCGGCGAGCGGTTCGAGCCTTTGCGGGCCGCCGGCATTCTGCTCATCCTTGTCGGCCTTGCCATTGTCGTCCTGCCGGAGCGCTGGATATCCCGCCGGCGCTTTACTCTGGACCGGCATCGCACCGCCCGCTAAAAGGCCCGCCTTCCCGAATTTTCAAGCGAGATCAGCGGGCCCATGGCGCGGCAATTCATCTACCATATGCAGGGCCTGTCGAAGACCTATCCCGGCGGCAAGAAGGTCCTCGAGAACATCCATCTCTCGTTCTACCCCGACGCTAAGATCGGCGTGCTCGGCGTCAACGGCGCCGGTAAATCGACGCTCTTGAAGATCATGGCCGGGATGGACAAGGAATATTCCGGCGAAGCCTGGGTCGCGGAAGGCGCGCGTGTCGGCTATCTGCCGCAGGAGCCCCAGCTCGATGCAGCGCTCGACGTGCGCGGCAACGTCATGCTCGGCGTCGCCGAGAAAAAAGCGATCCTCGACCGCTACAACGATCTCGCGGCGAACTATTCCGACGAGACCGCCGACGAAATGACCAACCTGCAGGACGAGATCGAAGCGCAAGGCCTCTGGGATCTCGATTCGCAGGTCGATCAGGCGATGGATGCGCTTGGCTGTCCGCCCGACGATGCCGATGTCGGCACGCTCTCCGGCGGCGAGCGCCGGCGCGTCGCCTTGTGCAAGCTGCTTTTGGAGAAACCGGATTTGCTGCTGCTCGACGAGCCGACGAACCATCTCGATGCCGAAACGGTGAACTGGCTCGAAGGACATCTGCGGCAATATCCCGGCGCGATCCTGATCGTCACGCACGACAGGTATTTCTTGGACAACGTCACCGGCTGGATTCTCGAACTCGATCGCGGCCGCGGCATCCCGTACGAAGGCAATTACTCGTCCTGGCTCGGACAAAAGCAGAAGCGGCTCCTGCAGGAAGGCCGCGAGGAAGAGGCGCGCCAGCGCGCGCTCGAACGCGAGAGCGAATGGATTGCGTCGTCGCCAAAGGCACGGCAGGCGAAATCCAAGGCGCGCATCCAGCGTTACGAAGACCTCGTCGCCAAGAGCAACGAGCGTGCACCGCAGACCGCGCAGATCGTCATCCCCGTCGCCGAGCGGCTCGGCAACAACGTCATCGATTTCCAGCACCTGACCAAGGGATTCGGCGAGAAAATCCTCATCGACGGTCTCTCGTTCAAGCTGCCGCCGGGCGGCATCGTCGGCGTGATTGGCCCGAACGGCGCCGGTAAGACGACGCTGTTCCGCATGATCACCGCCCAGGAAAAGCCCGATGGCGGCGACATCGAGATCGGCGAGAGCGTGCATCTCGGCTATGTCGATCAGTCGCGCGATGCGCTCGAGGCCGGCAAGACCGTTTGGGAGGAGATTTCCGGCGGCAACGAGGTGATTTATCTCGGCAAGCGCGAGATCAATTCACGCGCTTATTGCAGCGCGTTTAATTTCAAGGGCCCGGATCAACAGAAGAAGGTCGGGCAATTGTCGGGCGGCGAGCGCAACCGTGTGCACCTTGCAAAAATGCTGAAGTCTGGCACCAACGTGCTGCTCCTCGACGAGCCGACCAACGATCTCGACGTCGATACGCTGCGCGCGCTGGAAGAAGCGCTTGAAGATTTCGCCGGCTGCGCCGTCATCATCAGCCACGACCGTTTTTTCCTCGACCGCATCGCAACGCACATGCTGGCGTTCGAGGGCGACAGCCATGTCGAATGGTTCGAGGGTAATTTTGCCGATTACGAAGAGGACAAGAAGCGGCGGCTCGGGATCGACTCGGTGATCCCGCACCGGCTGAAATACAAGAAATTCGCACGAGCTTGAGGCACGCCATGCGCTCGCTTCTCTTCGTTCCCACCGACAGCGATCGCAAGATGGAGAAAGGCCTCGCGAGCGGCGCCGATTGTCTCTTCCTCGATCTCGAAGATTCCATTGCCGCGGGCAACAAGGCGAAGGCGCGCGATATGGCGCGCGATTTCCTCCGCGCGATGCGCGACCGCGCAACGCAACCGCGCCTTTATGTGCGCGTGAATGCGCTCGACAGCGGACTCACGGATGCCGACCTCGATGTGGTGATGCAGGGCGCACCCGATGGCATCGTGCAGCCGAAGCCGCTTGGCGGCGCCGATCTCCAACACTTGAGCAACAAGCTAGCGGTGCGCGAGGCGCAGAACGCGCTGCCTGACGGATCGACCCGCGTAATCGTCATCACCACCGAGACGGCGGCTTCGCTCTTCCACATGGGCAGCTATGTCGGCGCGAGCCGCCGGCTCGCCGGCCTCACCTGGGGCGCCGAGGACCTCTCCGCCGATCTCGGTGCCGAGACCTCGCGCCTGCCGGACGGCACCTACACGCCGCCTTACATGCTGGCCCGCAACCTTGCCCTCTTTGCCGCGCAGGCGGCGCGCGTGCAGGCAATCGATACCGTCTACCCGAACTTCCGTGACGAGGCGGGCTTCCGCAGGGAATGCGAGGCGGCCCGCCGTGACGGGTTTACCGGCAAAATGGCGATCCATCCGGCACAAGTGCCGGTCATCAACGAGGTCTTCACCCCGCCGGAGGCGGAGGTCGCCCGCGCCCGCGCCGTGGTCGAGGCTTTCGCGCGCGAGCCGAACGCAGGCGTCATCGGCATCGGTGGCGAGATGTACGACCGTCCGCATCTCGAGCGCGCCAAGCGCCTCCTCGCCCGGCTCGGCTAGACCGCCGGCTTCAACAAAGGCGTCGATCTGCTTATAAGCCGGCTGCGATTTGCGGGCCGCGCGGCAGCTTAAACCTGAGGAATTCGATGGCTGGGCACAGTCAGTTCAAGAACATCATGCACAAGAAGGGCAAGCAGGACGCGATCCGCTCCAAGCTCTTCTCCAAGCTCGCGCGCGAAATCACCGTCGCCGCCAAGATGGGCCTGCCCGATCCGTCGATGAACGCGCGGTTGCGCGCCGCCGTTATCGCCGCCCGCGCCGAGAATATGCCGAAGGACAATATCGAACGCGCCATCAAGAAGGCCTCAGGCGCCGATGCCGAGACCTATGACGAGGTGCGCTATGAGGGCTACGCGCCGGGCGGCGTCGCCGTGATTATCGAGGCCCTAACTGACAATCGCAACCGCACGGCGGGCGAGGTGCGCTCGTATTTCACCAAGGCCGGCGGCTCGCTCGCCGAGACCGGCGCGGTCTCCTTCATGTTCGATCGCGTCGGGCTGATCGAGTTCGACCGCAAGGTCGCCAGCGAAGACGCGATGCTGGAAGCGGCGCTCGACGCCGGCGCCGAGGACGTGTCCACCTCGGAGGATGGGCACGAGATCATCACCACGCTCGAATCGCTGCGCGATGTCGCTCAGGCGGTTGAGCAGAAGTTTGGCGAGCCGCGGAAGGCCGCGCTGGTCTGGCGCCCGCAAAATACGATTTCTGTGGACGATGACGCCGGCGAGAAGATTCTGAAGCTCGTCGACGCGCTCGAAGACAATGACGACGTGCAGAACGTCTACGCCAATTTCGAGGTATCCGACGCGCTGGTCGCGAAAATGGGCGCTTAGCGCTGGACCGCGCACCTCCTGGTGCGCACGCTCATGCCGCGCTGAAGCGAGCCGAAGAAAAGGGCCACCGTTCGGGCGTTTCGACAAGTGCAGCCTTCACCGGATTATTCTCAACGTAGCCGACCGTCTGCTGCAGATGGTCCTCATCTCGCATGTAGCGATCGAAATAATCTGACGCCCAAACAGGGCCGCTGGTCCCCTGGAGCTGGTTCAACTCACGGGTCGTAAAGAGCTTCCAGGAACGCACGACCTGCCCCAAGCTCCAACCCGGTGTCTGTTCCAAGACGACGTGAACGTGATTCGGCATCACGCACCACGCGAGCAGCCGGTACCGGGCTCCGTCGAAGTACCGGATTGCGTGTTCCGCCATGGCGGCTGCCTCGGGCAGGCGTAGAACGTCTCCGCCTGTGCTCCGATCAAGCGCCGTGTCGATGATCGTGCGCCGTCGCGCGACATCGTTAGGCAAGCCCTGCATCAGAGCATCCGGCAGTCTGTCGGCAGTCCGGAAGACCACGTGCTGCACGGTTTCGGGCGAGTCGAAGTGTGGCAGGTAGCCCCGTCC
>JAFAVH010000360.1 GCA_019242655.1 Methylobacteriaceae bacterium | reverse complement strand
CGCGCGCCACCTTCTGCACGCGGGGCATGATGGCTGAAAGGTCTTCCGGCTTGATGTCGAAGAGGTTGCGGCACGGCGCTTTCGGAATGACGAGCGTGTGGCCGTCGGCACGCGGCATGATGTCCATGAAGGCGAAGGCGACATCGTCTTCGAAGACTTTCTGCGCCGGCATCTCGCCCCGCAGGATTTTGGCAAAGATGTTGGTGTCTTCGTAAGCCGCCTCGTTCATCACTCACCCGCTCGTCAAAACTGACGCGACCCTACACGCCTCGCCGAATACCCGCCAACGCGCTAAACGAGGGCGCATGGTCGGGGCCGGAACGGATCGCACGAAACGCAAGATCGCCGGCGGCCCGGCAATCGTGCTCGTGCGGCCGCAGCTTGCGGTCAATATCGGCATGTGCGCCCGCGCGATGGCGAATTTCGGCCTATCGGACTTGCGTCTCGTCTCGCCGCGCGAGGGCTGGCCGCGCACCGGCGCGCGCCGCAAGGGCGCTTATGCCGCGGCGGCCGGAGCGGTGCATCTGCTTGAAGGCGCACGCGTCTTCGACTCGGTCGAGGCGGCGATCGCCGATCTCTCTTATGTCTACGCTACGACCGCGCGCGAGCGCGGGCAGGGCAAGCCGGTTCTCGTGCCCTCTCAGGCCATGCCCGCAAGCGCCGCGCGCATGGGGAACGGCGAGCGCCACGGCCTGATCTTCGGGCCGGAGCGCACCGGCCTCGCCAATGACGAGGTGGCGCTCGCCGATGCGATCCTTACCTTTCCCGTGAACCCTGCTTATGCCTCGTTGAATCTGGCGCAGGCCGTCCTCCTCTGCGGCTACGAATGGCATCGCGCAGCTGAGGGCGATAGGCCGCCCTACGAGGCACCGGAGCGCTCGCCGCCGGCGCAGCGCGAAATGGTGCTGTCGTTCTTCGACTTCCTCGAAGGCAAGCTCGAAGCGGCGGGCTTTTTCCGTCCGCTCGGCAAGCGGCCGGTCATGCAACGAAATCTGCGCAACATGTTCCACCGCATGGAGCTGACGCAGCAGGACGTCCGCACCTGGTGGGGCATGGTCGTGCGGCTGGTCGAAGGTCCGCGGGTGAAGGTGCAGACGCGGAAGCGCGTCAGGCAGAAGAAACCGGACCGCGGACCTCCCGCTCGGCCATCGGATGCTGAGTGAGGCGCACCTGCAGGTGCGCGCTCCGGCGCAAACTGCACTATATGAGTTCTTCTTGCTTCGAGTTCGCCTGCAGACATGATCCCCCGCTATTCCCGTCCCGAAATGGTCGCGCTCTGGGAGCCGCAGACGCGCTTCCGCATCTGGTTCGAGATCGAGGCGCACGCCTGCGACGCCCTCGCCGAGCTCGGCATCATTCCGAAGGAAAGCGCGAAAGCGATCTGGGAGAAGGCCGGTGAGGTCACGTTTGACATCGAGCGTATCGACGAGATCGAGCGCGTTACAAAACACGACGTCATCGCCTTCCTGACGCACCTCGCCGAGTTCATCGGCGCGGATGCGCGCTTCGTGCATCAAGGCATGACCTCATCAGACGTGCTCGACACGTGTCTCGCCGTGCAGCTCTCGCGCGCCGCCGATATCCTCATCCGTGATGTCGATGAACTCCTCGCCGCGCTGAAGCGCCGCGCCTTCGAGCACAAGCTGACGCCGACGATTGGCCGCTCGCACGGCATCCATGCCGAGCCGGTGACGTTCGGGCTGAAGCTCGCGCAGGCCTATGCCGAGTTCTCGCGCTGCCGTGCGCGGCTGATTGCGGCGCGCGCCGAGATCGCCACGTGCGCGATTTCCGGCGCGGTCGGCACGTTCGCCAACATCGACCCGCGTGTTGAAGAGCACGTCGCGGCGAAAATGGGCCTCACGCCCGAGCCCGCTTCGACGCAGATCATCCCGCGCGACCGCCATGCGATGTTTTTTGCGACGCTCGGCGTCGTCGCTTCGTCGATCGAGCGGCTGGCAATCGAGATCAGGCATTTGCAGCGCACGGAGGTCTTGGAGGCGGAGGAATTCTTCTCGGAAGGGCAGAAGGGCTCGTCCGCCATGCCGCATAAGCGCAACCCAGTGCTCACCGAAAATCTCACGGGTCTTGCGCGGCTCGTGCGCAGCATGGTGATTCCCGCGCTCGAGAACGTCGCGCTTTGGCACGAGCGCGATATCTCGCATTCCTCCGTCGAGCGCATGATCGGGCCTGACGCGACGATCACGCTCGATTTTGCCCTGGCGCGGCTGACTGGAGTCGTCGACAAGCTGATCGTCTATCCCGAAAATATGCGCAAAAATCTCGACAAGCTCGGCGGGCTCATCCATTCGCAGCGCGCCCTCTTGGCGCTGACGCAGAAAGGCGTCTCGCGCGAAGACGCCTATACGTACGTGCAGCGCAACGCGATGCCGGTCTGGCGCGGCGAGGGCGATTTTCTTGCGCTATTGAAGAAAGATCCCGACGTCTCGAAAGCGCTGAGTGCTGCCGAACTCGAAGAGCTGTTCGACCTTGATTATCACCTGAAGCACGTCGATACGGTGTTTCGAAGGGTGTTTGGCGAAAGCGCATGATCGGCATCGGGGCCACATCCCCGGGCGCCGAAGGCGATCCGGGGTCGAGGGGCACGTGCGGTTGCTCTGAGTCCAGGATCGCGCAACGCAAGCAAGTCTACGCAGCCTGCGCACGCTCGGCTGCGCGGGCGTCCGGGAATACCGTGTTCATCTGCTTCATTCTCGCGCTTGCTTCGAACAGTGTCGGCGCTCAAACCTGCTTCAATGCCTGCTTCAAGCCGAAACTGGTCGACACGAATATCGACGACAATCGCATCCGCGCGATCATGCGGAGCTGCCGTGACACTTGCGAAGAAGATGCCGAGCGACGCCTCTCCCTCTCAGGGCGCAGCGAAAAATTGCTTCATTGCTTGCCGGAACCGATCAGCACGGAGGAATTTCGCCGCGTGCGCTCGGCAAGTCCGTCCTTTGTCGCTTTTGCCAACACCTTCACATGGGACGTGCATAATGTGCTTACGGGCAAAGTTATCAAGCGAGTCGAGGCGATCACGCAGAATCTCGCGCTCGAGGATGTCGTGCTCGGCGGCGGCGTGACGATCGCGCCGGGCGAAACGGAGACCCTGTTCATCCCGGCTTTCTTCGATGGTTATCCGCAGATGCGCGTGTCGACGCGCATCAAGGCGATCTACGCCTGCCCGCTGCAATAATGCGGACCTCCGAGGCCGACCTTCTCGTCATTCCAGATCGCGGCGGATCGGGTCCCGATCATTGGCAAACGCGCTGGGAGCAAAAGCTTTCAACCGCGCGCCGCATCGAGCAGCGCGATTGGAACAATCCGCAACGTGAAGAGTGGGTGCCGGTCATCGCTTCCGCAATCAAAGAGGCGACGCGTCCCGTCGTTTTGATCGCCCATTCGCTCGGTGCGGTCGCGGCAATCCATGCGGCGCGCGAGACCGCGCCGTGGATCAAAGGCGCATTCCTTGTCGCTGCGCCTTCGGAAGAGCGGCTTGCCAGCGTCGCCGAAGCCGACCCAGCGTTTCGACCATTTCCGCGCGATAAGCTGCCGTTTCCGTCGGTGCTCGTCGCAAGCCGCGACGATCCCTACTCCGATTTCGCGCAATCCGAAGCACTGGCGCGCGCTTGGGACGCCAAGCTCGTCGATGCGGGCGCGGCCGGCCACATCAACGCGGAGAGCGGGCACGGACCTTGGCCAGAGGGATTGCTGCAATTTGCCGCCTTCATGAAGCGGATTTAGAAATAGCCGATGCGTCAAGTAATGAGGAGCAGCCGCTATGCCTGACAGCACCTTCGACGAAGAAGGGTTCAACATGGCGATCCGCAAGTTTCTGAAGGAGGTCGGCGTTACATCGCAGCGCGAGATTGAGCGCGTCATGCGGGAAGGCGGCGGCAAGCACAGCTTGCATCTGAAAATGGAGCTGACCTCGCGCGACGCTCCCTCGTTCCATCACGTGATTGAGCACCGGATCGAGCTGAAGCGTTAGAATTACCGCTTTGACATCGGGATGTAATCGCGCGGTGCCGCGCCGGTATAGAGCTGGCGCGGACGGCCGATCTTCTGGCTTGGATCCTCGATCATCTCCTTCCACTGCGCAATCCAGCCGACGGTGCGCGCCACCGCGAATAGCACAGTGAACATCGATGTCGGGAAGCCCATCGCTTTCAGCGTGATGCCGGAATAGAAGTCGATATTGGGATAGAGCTTCTTCTCGATGAAATACTCGTCATGCAGCGCAAGGCGCTCGAGTTCGACGGCGACATCAAGCAACGGATCGTCCTTGATGCCCATTTCGGTGAGCACTTCGTGACAGGTTTGCTGCATGATCTTGGCGCGCGGATCGTAGTTCTTGTAGACGCGATGGCCGAAGCCCATCAGACGGAACGGATCGTTCTTGTCCTTTGCGCGGGCGACGAATTTCGGAATGTTCTCGACCGTGCCGATCTCCGACAGCATTTTCAGCGCCGCTTCGTTGGCGCCGCCATGCGCCGGGCCCCAGAGGCATGCAACCCCGGCCGCAATGCAAGCGAAGGGATTGGCGCCCGATGAACCTGCAAGCCGCACCGTCGATGTCGATGCGTTCTGCTCGTGATCGGCATGCAGGATGAAGATGCGGTCGAGCGCGCGCGAGAGCACCGGATTGACGTGATATTCCTCGCAGGGCACGGCGTAGCACATGCGCAGGAAATTCGAGGTGTAGTCGAGATCGTTCTTCGGATAGATGAACGGCTGACCGATCGTATATTTGTAAGCCATCGCGGCAAGCGTCGGCATTTTCGCGATCATGCGCATGGAAGCAACCATGCGCTGGTTAGGATCGGAAATGTCGGTTGAGTCGTGGTAGAACGCTGACAGCGCGCCAACGCTCGCCACCATCACCGCCATCGGATGGGCGTCGCGCCGGAATCCCTGGAAGAAACGCGCCATCTGCTCATGCACCATCGTGTGGCGCGTGACGCGATAGTCGAAATCGTGCTTCTGCGCGGCGGTCGGCAGATCGCCGTAAAGCAGGAGATAACAGGTCTCCAGGAAATCGCCGTGCTCGGCAAGCTGATCGATGGGATAGCCGCGATAGAGCAGGGTCCCTTCGTCGCCGTCGATATAAGTGATCTGCGACTCGCAGCTTGCCGTCGAGGTAAAGCCCGGATCGTAGGTAAACATGCCCGTCTGGGCGTAAAGCTTGCCGATGTCGATGACCGAGGGGCCGATCGTTCCGTCTTTCGTCGACAGCGCAAGGGAATTGTCGCCGTATTTCAGCTGCGTGGTCGCGCCCATGGGGCCTGCCTTTTGACTTGGTCCGCATCGGCTGTGCAGCGCTCGTGCCAAGCGGGCGCCGGACAGGAAAATCGGATGTTGTGCACCGCACAAGTAGCGTATTGCCGCAGCGCCTTCAATGGCAGCTAGCCGCGCGCGGCTGCCGACCTGCGGGTGTTTTCCGCCTGATCGGCAATGCGTGCGAGACTCTCGTCGCGGCCGAGAACGGCGAGCACGTCAAAAATGCCGGGCGAGGTGAGCCTGCCGGTAAGTGCCGCGCGCAGCGGCTGCGCCACCTGCCCGAGTTTCATCCCCGTATTCTCGGCGAAATCCCGCACGGCGGCTTCGGCGGCGGCCACGCTCCATTCGGGCAGGGTCGCGAGCTTCGGCAGCAGCCGCGCGAGAAGGGCGGACCCGCCCTGCGCCAAGATACCACCCGCCTTTTCATCGAGCGCCAGCGGACGCGCGGCGAAAAGGAAACCCATTCCGTCGACAAGCTCGATCAGCGTCTTGGCGCGTTCTTTCAGGCCCGGTATCGCGGCGAGAATTTGCGCGCGCTTTTTGGCGTCGAGTTTGGCGGCGATTTCGGGTCCGCCGGGCAGAAAGGGCAGCGTCGCTTCGAGAATTTCTATGAGCTCGGCATCAGGCGTCGCGCGCATGTAGTGCCCGTTCATGTTCTCGAGCTTGGCGAAATCGAAACGTGCCGGCGAGCGGTGCACCTGCGAAAGATCGAAGGCTTCGATCATTTCTTCAGTCGAGAAGAATTCCTTGTCACCCTGGCTCCAGCCGAGGCGCACGAGATAGTTGCGCAGGGCCGCCGGCAGATAACCCATCGCGCGATAGGCCTCGACGCCGAGCGCGCCATGCCGCTTTGACAATTTGCTGCCGTCCGGTCCGTGGATCAGCGGAATATGCGCCATCGCCGGCACGCGCCAGCCGAACGCATTGTAGATCTGCGTCTGGCGGGCGGCGTTGGTGAAATGATCGTCGCCGCGAATGATGTGCGTGACACCCATGTCATGGTCGTCGACCACAACGGCGAGCATGTAGGTCGGCGTCCCGTCCGAACGCAGAAGCACGAGATCGTCGAGGTCTTTGTTGGGAAAGACGACACGGCCTTGCACCGCATCGTCGACGATCGTCTCGCCCTCCTGCGGCGCTTTGAGCCGGATCACCGGCGCGACGCCGGGCGGCGCTTCCGCGGCATCGCGGTCGCGCCAGCGCCCATCGTAGCGCGGCGGGCGGCCCTCGCGCCGGGCAGCCTCGCGCATCTCGGCAAGCTCCTCCTGCGAGGCATAGCAGCGATAGGCACGCCCTGATGCGAGAAGCTCTTCGGCAGCGGCGCGGTGGCGATCAACGCGTGCGAACTGATGTACGACGTCGCCATCCCAATCCAGGCCGAGCCATTTCAAGCCATCGATGATTGCGGTGATCGCCGCGTCGGTCGAGCGCTCGCGATCGGTATCTTCGATGCGCAAAAGCATCTTGCCGCCGGTTTTCTTGGCATAGAGCCAATTGAACAAAGCCGTGCGCGCGCCGCCGATATGCAGGAAGCCTGTCGGCGAAGGCGCAAAACGCGTTACGACGGAAGAGGACATCGAGAAAAACTCTGGTGTGGCCGGCGCGCGACTCGCGCGCGGCGCGCGGGCTCGTGTAGCATGGGAGAGGAGCGGAAGCTCTGAGATAGGCGTCGCGTCTTGCAAGGGTAGTGTCGGGAGTAGGGGCCTTGCCGAGGGGACAGCAGGCCGGATCGGCTGCGATTGCGGGCACGGCCTTCGGGCTCGCCGGCCGGCTGCGGCTATCTCTCGGCGATCCACGCGCGCTGTTCTTTGCCGCGCTTGAGCGCGAGCTCGCCGAGCGGCGGCCGTTTTTGTGGATTCCGGCCGCTGCCGGAGCCGGCGTCATCCTCTATCTCTCCGCCGATCGCGATCCGGTTTTGTGGTTGCCTGCGACGGCGCTGGTTGCTTTTGCGGTCCTGGCATGGCTTGCGCGAGCAAAACGCGGCGCGTTCGCGTTCTTTGTTGCGCTTGCCGCGGTGTCGGCCGGTTTTGTTTCCGCGGGATGGAAAAGCGCGCGCGTCGCCGCGCCG
>JAFAVH010000357.1 GCA_019242655.1 Methylobacteriaceae bacterium | reverse complement strand
GAGTTCTTCGGTCATGCGTGTTGCCGCCGTCGGCGACAGGACGTTGACGCGGATGTTGTTGCGCTCGCCTTCGAGATGCAGGACGTTCATCAGACCGACCATCGCCATCTTCGCGGCGCCGTAATTCGATTGGCCGAAATTGCCATAGATGCCGGAGGAGGACGACGTGAACACGACGCGCCCGTAATTCTGCGTGCGCATGATGTCCCACACCGCCTTGGTGCAGACGACGCTGCCCCAGAGATGCACGTCGAGCACGGTGCGGAAATCTGCGAGGTCCATCTTTGCGAAGGACTTGTCGCGCAGAATGCCGGCATTGTTGACGAGGATATCGATGCGACCGAATTTTCGCATCGCCTCCTCCACCATCTCCTGCACCGCCGCCGCGTCGGCGACATTAGCGCCGTTGGCTAGCGCCTCGCCGCCTTGTGCTTTGATCTCGGCGACGACCTTCTCCGCCGCCTCCGAGGAGCCGCCGGTGCCGTCGCGGCTGGCACCGAGATCGTTCACAACGACCTTGGCGCCGCGGCTCGCGAGCCCGAGCGCGTGGGCGCGGCCCAAGCCGTTTCCGGCGCCCGTGACGATCGCCACGCGGCCATCGAAGCGAATTGTCATTCGAGAAACTCCACCTTGACGGCGCACCTCGTCGCTACATCAGGACGAGCGCCAGTGCTTCCGCTGCATTATGCAGGGAGCAGCATCGGTTTGCCACGGTGAGAAGAGCGCGTCATCTTGGCAGCCGCGCTTGAGGCGTGGCGACCAGACACATGCTTCTTCGAAGCCGATGCCCTATACGCGGCGAAGCGGTAAGACGTTGCTCGGGCTCTTCACGACGGGCGAGCCCGGAATTTCAATCGAGTCCGGATGAATACCCAGCTCCCAGGCTTCGTCTTCTGCAATGCAGCCCCGCTCGATCAATTCGCTGAATATCTCCCGCAAGGTCATGTGCGCGGCGATCGCAATATAAACGTCGTCCCAAAGCTCCGTTTCCTCGAGCAGGCGAACGATCATGTTCGCCCAGGCGAGCAATCTTTCCCGGTCAGCCATCACCCCTCCCCCCTTTTTTGCGACCTTCCCGTGGAGCCGCGCCTGGAGGCAATTGGGTATTTCTTGCATTTCTGCAGGTGCTCGACGGACGTCACGGCCGGTGCGGCGCAGGGATGTCATTGACGATAACCGGACCTTGAATGTCCCCGGCGCGGCGAACCGCTTCCAGGGCCTCCTCCCGCACAGCCACCTGGACGGCGAGAAATGGCTGCCCACCAATATCTTTGGGAAGGCCGAGCGGTCGCACGGCGAAGCCGGCGTTTCGCATCACTGCGAGGCGCGCCATCTGGATGACCGCAGTGACGGATTTGATATTCCTGGCGAAACAAAATTCATGCATCGCCGATCCGAGTTCGTAGTAGACGCCGCTATCGCGCTTCTCCCGCACAATAAAGATCCGCGACCATTCAAGAATATCCGGGCCCTGCGGTATCTTCCCCTCCACAAGTTGCGGAAAAGCACTTGAAAGCATATGCGATCGCACGGTCGGGTAAAGCCGAAATCCCGCGAAAACCCGATCCTCTTCTACCGCAAGCAGATAGATCGCCTCCTCGTCGTCATATTGGTCCATCTCGTAAACGGATTGCCGCTCGAATTCCTTCCAGCCTTTCTCCTTGACGAAAATCGAGTGGCGAAGCTGGAACTGCTGCTCGACGAAGTGCCGGTAGAGGTCGCGATTTTCCGGCGTGAGGGCGTAGATCACGAGCACTCCATCGGTTGCATAAGTCCGATTTATACAACCGATGGAAGAATTTGGGAATGGGCTCGCTACACCGAGATATGCCCCTCGGCGAGAGCGACCGCGACGGCCTGCGCTTTGGTGCGGCTCCGCAGCTTGTGCATGGCAGACGCGATCTGCTTTTCGACGGTGCTGACCGCGAGGTTCATGCATGCGGCGGTCTCGACCGCCGTTTTCCCGGTCGCCGCCCAAGAGATGACCTCTCGCTCGCGATGCGACAGGACGATTGTGAGTTCTTGCCGCGAACTCGAAACGGCTTTCGCCATCTGCGTGGCAGCAAAGATGCCGACGAGATGAAGGAAGTGGATCGACTCGGTACTCACGTCGACGTTTTCGCCGCCAAGACAGACGCCGCCTTCAACACCGTGCAAATTGTGGATTGGAATGCACACGCCTTCCCGAAGCCGGAACTCGCTCGCAGCGATTTGCATCACCGACGAAGCGCGCGCGTTATCGCGGCACTCCGGAAGCACGTCCGTCCATTTGAAAGGATTTGTCGATTTTCGATTTCTAGAAACAACCGGGTCAACCGCGTAGAACCCACCCGCTACATATTGTTCATACCAGCCCGCCGGCCAATCAGTGGCCAGAGCCGCCTTGGAAAAGCCCTCCCGCCTGAAGAAATCCCGGGTGATAGCGAAGTGCTCGAAACCAAGCGGCATCACAGCGCCGCTGAACGCCGCCGCGATCTCCGAAACATCAGTTAGCGCACTGCACTTCTCGGTAAATTCGAGAGCCGTCTTCCAAAAACGACAGTCCGACTTCAGCATATGCTGCCGATCAACGCCTTTAGAGGGAGTTGATCATATTTGTACAACCGGCCTCGAGCAATGCCATCGATTGAATCGGGATCTACAACCGCTTCTCGAATACCCGGAACTTCCGCGTTACCTTCGCCGGCAGACCCTCGACCAAGTTCAGCACCGCGTGGTTGGTCTCCAGCATCCAGCTGATTTCCATGTCCTCCACGCCGGCCGCTCTCGCCTGCTCGATCGCCTGCGCAAGCAGCATGCTGACCGCGAGCGAGCCGACGCGCGTGCCGCGCCATTTGCGCGCGACGCCGATCATCGGCACGCGCGAGCGCTTTGTGCCGGCGACGTGAATGCGCCACATGAGCTTTGCCCAGCCGAATGGGATGAGCCGGCCGTCGAGATCGGCCATTGCCTCGTTCACGTCAGGAATTTGCGACACGATCGCGACCGGCTCGCCGCGCCATTCGGCAATCCGCGCCCAAGCGGGCTTCGACACCGGCAGGACAAGGCCGGTGATCCATTTGCCTTCTGCGGGGCTCACCGGGATCGAACCCCAATTCTCGGCCCACGCGTCGTTATAAAGTTCGAGCACGAGCTGAAATTTTTTGCTCCAATCGGCGTAGGTCAGCCCGTAGGTTCGAAGGTCCTTGCCGATTCGCGACCTCTCCACGAGCTTGGCAACCCGCGCGGGAAAATCCGATTGCGCTACGTTGCAATGCGCCGCGAAGAGGTCGATCGATTTCTTAAATCCCGCGGCCTCGATGTGGCGGCTGTAATAAGGCGGCGAATAGTTCGTGCGAACGACGTGCGGCTCGTCGAAACCCTCGATGAGGATGCCCGTCTCGTGATTGATCGTCAGGCTGAACGGGCCCTGGATGCGCTGCATTCCCTTGGCCCGCAATTCATCCGCGGCGCGATCGAGCAGCGCTGCGAAGAGCGCCGGATCGTCTATGCCCTGCAGCAACCCGAAATGTCCGGTCGCGTCGTTATATTTTGAGAGATGCGCGCGGTTCACCACGCTAGCAATGCGCCCGACCGGCGCGCCCTCGCGGAAGGCGACGAAAGCGCGAACGTCGTTCTCTTGAACGAGCGGAGACTTCTTCTTGTCGAAGGCCCAGTGCATCTCGTCCCGCAGAAGCGGCACGTAATACTTGCTTCCGGCTTGCGCGCGATGGGCCGCTTCGACGAACGCATCGAAATCGGCGCGGCTCTCAGCCTCGCGTATCTCCAGTCCGTTCACGCGCGATCAGTGCGCAGCCATCAGAATCGAACGCCCATCGCCGATTTCCTGGCGCCCCGCGACGATCGCGTCGATGGTTCGGTCGATCTGCGCCACTGTGTGTTCTGACGTTAAGAAGAATCTGAGCCGCGCCGACTTTTCCGGCACCGCCGGCGGGATGATCGGCTGAACGTTGATTCCCCGGTCGAATAGCTTCTGCCCGAGCGCCACGGCGATCAGGGAATTGTGAGTCACGACCGGGATCACCGCTCGCGCCGCGCTCGTGCCGATGTCGAGATCGGCAGCCCGGGCGCGGTTGCTAAAATGCTGGCTGTTACGACGGAGGCGCGCGACGCGTTCCGGCTCACGATGCATGAGGTCGAGAGCGGTTGCAGCGGCGGCCGCAAGCGGCGGCGACATGCCGACGCTGAATACGAAGCCACCCGCAGCGAATTTGAGATACTCGATGAGAACGGATGGCCCCGCAATATAGCCGCCACAACCTGACAGGCTCTTCGACAGCGTGCCCATCCAAATGTCGACGTCGTGCGGATCGACGCCGGCATGTTCGAAAATGCCCGCCCCTGTGTCACCGAGAACGCCAAGACTGTGGGCCTCGTCGATCATGAGCCAAGCGGCGTGACGCCGTTTGATCTCGACCAGGCGCTCCAAATCCGGAAAGTCGCCGTCCATGCTGTAGAGCCCTTCGACGGCGATCAGCACGCGCTCGTAGCGGTGGCGCGCGGAGGTGAGAAGCTCGTCCAGCGCATCGAGGTCATTATGAGGAAAGAAGCGGCGTTCGGCGCGCGACAGCGTGCCTCCCATGACGATGCTGTTGTGAGCAAGCGAATCGTGAACGATGAGGTCTTTCGGCCCAAGCAGCGCGCCAATGGAAGACACGTTGGTGGCGTGGCCGCTGACGAAAGCCACACAGGCTTCTTGGCCGTAATGAGCGGCAAGGGCCGCCTCCAATTCACGATGCAGCGGACGCTCGCCGGCAACGAGGCGGCTCGCCGAACAGGATGTGCCGTATTGCTCGATGGCACGCGCGGCGGCTGCCTGCACGTCCGGATGGCCGTTCAGGCCGAGATAATCGTAAGAAGAATAATTATCGTAGGTCTTTCCCTCGATAATTGTCGTTGCACCCGCACGCGTTTCATGCAGACGGAAGAACGGATTGCTGATCCCGACAACGGCTCCAAAGGCGCGTTGCAGCCCGATTTCATTCACGCCGGGCAGCGTGTTGAAATCCGTCATCGCTGCGACGCGTTGATCGATCACGGGTAAGGAGCGGCGCTCCTTGCGCTCGGCATTGAAACGGTTGATCACGGCCTCTTCAAGGGCCTGACGCGCCTCGTCGCGCAACTCCGATCTTTTGCGTTTCATCACGGCCGCTCGGGCTTTTGATTGAAGGATGGCGCTGCATTCATCACGGATGGTGAAAACGCCGGCTGTTCGCTGAAACTCTCGGGCCAGCGGATAACCTCGATATCTTGAGGTGACCGCACGATATAGTCGACTCCAGCCCAACTGATGCGTCGCGACCCAGGCGCGCTGAAGACGCAGACCGTATGGAACGCCCACCACAGGGGCCGCAGCCACCGATCGATGGTCCAGAAACCTGCAAGGCCGCTTGTCAGCTCGCGTCCCCACAACGCGGTGACTATCCGGCGGCGCAATTGCGTGCGCACCGCCCCTAGCACTCCTGCAAGCGCCAGCACGCAAAGGGCAAAGACGCTGCCTTGCAAAAGCAAAACAATCGCGAGTACGAAAGAGAAGGCGGGTATCGCCGTTCCCAAAGCAGCGAGAAGCCAAAGATCGGGATCGTGCGTCAAGATAAGTTGATATTGCCGACGCCCGAATGCGAAGGCTTGACGCCAATCCATCGCGATTGGCGCAGGCAGCAAACTTTGCCGCGGCGAAAAAATCATCACTTTGTGATCGCGTAAAGCGCGCGTCATCTGCAGATCGTCGGAAAGTGCGCCATCCCAATAGCGGCGTATGTCAATGCGTTCGAGCGTCGTGCGCCGCATGACCATCGTACCGCCCCAACAAGCATTCGCAACATAGGGAACGCGCAGCAGCGTCGCGATCGAAGCGTTGGCCGCCGCGAGCGCTGCCGAACTCAGCCTGTCGTCGGCCGGGATCATCCAGCGGTAGCCTGTCACCGCCGGCCGGCCCGCATTGACGATACCGGCGATCAATCGCGGTAGCCATAACGGCTGGGGTAACGTGTCCGCATCGGTGAAGGCGACGATCTCATCCTCAGGCCGCAGCAATGCGAGCGCGGCGAGAAGATTGTGCACTTTCTGTCCGCTGCGCTGCGCGAGTCCGGCGACGCAAATTTCGAGGGGCGCGCCGGGCGTCCCGGCTTGCCGCAGCAGCGCACCGAAAGCCGGATCGTCTTCCGATTCCACAGCGGCGATGATCCGATAGGCTGGGTAATCCTGATGCCGCAGCGCGTGGAGGAACGCTTCCGTCGTCTGCGACGTGCCCTTGATCGGCACGATCACGGCAACAGTCGGCGTCGAGATCGACACTTCGATGAGAGGCAGTCCCCACGTGTAGCGCCACACGATGAACGTGGTGCCGACGATAATCACCAGCCAGGGGATCAGCAGAAACTCGGTGGGCATAAGACGATCGAAGCTTGGACGCACGCCGCGCCGGGGCCTTTCATTGCGTTGAAATGTGCCGTTGTGCAATCCTGTCGAGAGCGCCTCTTCTGCGGAAAATCACTTCGTTCGGCGCGCCACCAAAAGGAGCCCGGCACCCTCGTCGGTGGTTTTCGGCGTGGGCAAGAGTGTGCTGGCAAGGAACCCTCCCGCCCATCCCGCGACGGTCGCCGCATGCCAGCCCCAGTCGGCTTTGAAGTGCCGGTCTCGGCACTTGATCGGCGAGCAGCGCTCCATCCAATACCACAGGGCGTCCTGGCGGCCCCAGGGCACGTTCTCGATCGACAGCGGCTCGGCGCCGCTGCGCTGCGCAAGCTCCGCCAATGCCGATTTTGTCCACCAGGTCAGGTGGTGCGGCGGCGCATTTAGCAGGAAATTGGGGAGGCGGGTATTGGCCGAGGGCACGTGCGGAACCCCGGCCAGAACCAGGCCGCCCGGCTTCGCCGCTCTCACCATATCTTGGAAGAACTGGAGAGGCGCGGCGAGGTGTTCGAGCACCTGGAATGCGCAGACCACGTCGTAGGCGGAGGCTGCCTCGGCCAAGTGCTCTTCGAGGCTCTGGACGCGGATGACCCCTGACGGATCGTGTTCGGAAAAGTTTGGGTCCAAGCCCGTATAATTCGCCTGCGGGACCGCCGCGCGAAAGCTTGCGAACCCGCATCCGGCATCGAGCACTTTGTCCCCGGGCTTCACCCATCCGGCGGCCATATCGAACTCGCAGCGCCATCCTTTTCCTGGCGCGCGGAGATGCTTGCGCATATTTATGTTGCTGTAAAAACTCGAATAAAATTCTCGATCCCCTTCCCGAGGCGGATCGAAGAAGTAGAGACCGGTCGGCGATTCCCACAGCTCGAACTGCTCAGTGCCGTGAAAGCTCGGACGCGCATCGACGCGAAAAAACGGGGTGAAGCGCCACAGGTCTGCCAGGAGTCGCGCCGACACGGACTGCACGTGGCGAACAGCCAGCTCACCGGTGATGGGACAAGGGGGATTGGTCAATCCAGACGCCGCATGAAGTGAACCGGCTTCGTCGTATCAGGCTATCCGTATCGCGAGATTTCTGCTGCCGCGCGAATGTGGCCGTTGTGCAACGCACCCCAAAAGCAACATTTTTTTGCCAAATATGGTCACGCTGACATGTTTCCGGCGATTTTACCGCTGTAGAGTGCGCCTAGGCGTAATCCCATATTGCGCCGCCAGCCCCTCCTCCGTCGGGTACGCCGTGAGCACACCGATCGCAATCCGGATTCAATCCAACATCGTCGCGGTCCGGGAGCGGCAGCTTCTCAACTATTTGTGCGCCCGCATGCCGGCCTGGGTCAGCCCGGACGGACTGACGATTTTCGGTGTCGCAGGCGCCTTCACCGTTTTCGCTGGCTATGCCGGCAGCCGCTACGATCCGTCCTTTCTTTGGCTCGCGACGCTCGGCTTTGTGATCCACTGGTTCGGCGATTCGTTGGACGGTAGTCTTGCCCGGCATCGCCGCATCGAGCGGCCGAAATACGGATACTTCCTCGATCATTCCGTCGACGCGTTCTGCAATCTTTTCATCATGGCCGGCTTGGGACTGACATTCTATGTTCGCATGGACGTCGCGCTGTTCGTGCTTATCGGCTACTACCTGCTCTGTATGTACGTGTTCCTGAACAACCACGTCACCGGGTTATTCCAGCTCTCTTTCCTTGCGCTTGGTCCGACAGAACTGCGCATCGGCTTGATCGGTCTCAATACGTGGATGTTCATGCAGGGGAAGGTCGGCGGCACGATCGGCGGCGAGTTCTTCTCACTCTATGACATCGCGCTGATCTGCGTCGGGATCGGCTTTGTCACAGTCTTTACCTATCGCATGCTCGGAACGATCGCGGAATTACGCCGCGAGGCGACGCAGCGCGAGACGCTGTCGCATTTCAAACAGCGCGAGCCCTGAGCTTTTACAGCACGTTCACGAACGCGTCGATTTTGGCGAAATAGTCAGCCCAACTTCCAGGACCTCCAATTGAAGCGCGCGTAATTCCGTTGCGGGCGTCTACGCGCGCGAGCTCGCGAATTGTTTCCAGCCAGTGCTCGCCATCGAGTGGGCTGATCAGAGTGGCGCGACCTCCTGCAATCTCGCGGAAGACCGGAATGTCGGAAGCGATGACCGGGACGCCCGCGGTCAGCGCCTCGACGACCGGCAAGCCGTAACCTTCGGCGAAGGAGGGCATGAGCAGCGCGCGGGCGCCATCGAGCAACCGCTTCAGCGAGGGCGTCGTGAGACCGCTCACCTCGACGACATGGCCGCGCAAAGCCGGGCTGCGATCTAGCAATGCGGCGACCGCTTCAAACTTCCATCCGCGCCCCCCGACGATGACCAGTTTCGGCGCCGCCGCGCCGTCGCGGGCAACGAGCTCGCGCCAGACATGCAGCAGCGTGAGGTGGTTCTTGCGCGGCTCGATCGTGCTGCAGACCACAAAATAAGGCACGCCGGCCAGAGCCGGATCCGGCGCGGGCGGGCTCGAAAAGATCGGCGCGACGGGGATCGGGGCGACGCAAATCGGGAAATCTGCGCGCCCGAGCGGAGGCAACTGCCGCTGCAAGCCTTCGCGAACGACATTCGTCGTGACCAGCGCCGCCGTGCCAAAGCGGGCGAGATTGGCGAGCCGCGCGCGAAAGCGCTCGTACTCGGCCTCGCGGAAATATTCCGGCATCTCGATCGGCAGCACATCGTGGATGAAGAACACCGCTTTGACGTCGCGCCGCTCTTCGAGCCAGCGGAAATAGCTCGCAACCCATAGCGGGAATTGGCTCACATTGACGTAACGCGCGCCTTTCGCCAGCGCCGTTCGCGGCGCGCCGCCGATCGCCATCCCATACGCACCGAGCGCATGCAGGGCGCCGAGCACGCGGCCCGAGCGCCCTTGGGCAACGCGAGCCGTGGCGCGTTTTGCCGCCGGCGGCTCCTCACCAAGGAGCCCTGCCCGGACGCGAAGGTAGCCTGTATCGGCCTCCGGTTCGGCCTCCTCACCCCAATGGGCGCCGATCGCTTCGACCGCGGCGCGCGCTTTGTCACCGGCGAGAACCCGTGGGCCGAGCGCAGTCGCCATTATCCCCGCCGCGTCGGCTTCCGAAAGGAAATGCCGGGCGAGGGCAAAATCGATCCGATCGATGCCGTTCGGCGTCACGTTGAGGACGCGCGTGACCAGGCGGGTGATGTCGTAGGCGGTCGCAGGCTGCATCGATTGACCGAAGGGCGGGTGCGCGGGTTTTACGGGAAGCTCGCGCCGGACGCCAAACCCGCTACATCAAGCGGCATGACGCTCATCTCGACCAAGCCCCTCCCCGCCCAGAGCATAGCGCGCGCGGAGCTGACGCGCACGAAGCGCGCCGCGACGATCCTGCTCGCTGTCAGCTTCGTCACCGCGTTGATCGCGCGCGCGACCCAGCATCTGCACCCCGCTCTCGGCTTTGTCGCCGCCTTTGCCGAGGCGGCGACGGTTGGAGGCCTTGCGGATTGGTTCGCCGTCGTCGCCTTGTTCCGCCACCCTCTCGGCCTGCCGATTCCGCACACCGCGATCATCCCCAACAACCGGCACCGCATCGCCACCAGCCTTGGCGAGTTCGTGCAGGTGCATTTCCTCGGGAAAGAAGTCGTTTCCGCCAAACTGAAGAGCATCGACTTCGTCGATGTCGTGCGCCGCTGGCTCGAAGTGCCGCGCAACAGCGCTGGCCTCGCGCAAGCGATCCTGCGGCTGCTGCCGCAAGTCACGCAGGCTTTCGAACATTCCGGCGCCGGCGCGTTCGCGTTAAATTTCGTACGCGGGCAAGCGAGCCGCATCGATTTCGCGCCGCTCGCCGGCGATTTCATCGATCTCCTGATCCGGCAAGGTCACCACCACCAGCTTTTCGATGCTGGACTTACCGCAATCGCCAAGCTCTTGAGCGACAAGGGTACGCTCGAGACGATCCGCGTGAAGATCAAGGAGGAACTGCCGGCCCTGTTCAATTTCTTCCGCGCCGACGCGCTTCTGTTGAAGCGGATCGTCACCTCGACCTTCGCGCTGACGGAAGAGATCCGGACCGATCCGGATCATCCACTGCGCGCCGAGTTCGATTCTTTCCTGCAAAAGTTCGCGCGCGATCTGCGCGAGAATCCGCAACAATATTCAGAGACGATCCAAGATTTCGCCAAGACGATCGGCAACAACCCCGAGCTCGGAAACATTCTGGGCAGGCTGTTTGCCGCCTTCATGGAATCGATCCGCGCGGGCGCACGCGAAAGCTCGTCGCAGCTGACGCTGTCTCTGACGCGCTTGCTGGTCGAGGCCGGCGCCGGCATCGGTGCCGAGCCGCATTTAAAGGCTTATCTCAATGAGGCGGCGGCGACCGCGCTGGCGACGATCGTCGAGCGCCGCAAAAGCGGCATCTCGCGTTTCATTTCCGATCAGGTCGATTCCTGGGACATGAAGGAGCTGATCTCGATCATCGAGCTCAGTGCAGGGCGCGATCTGCAATATATCCGCTTTAACGGCACGATCATCGGCGGCTTGGCGGGCTTGGCGTTGCATGCGGTGGAGTATATCGCGCGGCTGTAACGACTTCGCACGCCGGCTTGGTTACGGCGGCACAACGCACGCGCAAACCGGCGGTACCCCTGGGCCTGCAGGGCACGTGCATGAACAATGCAAGCCCGAGGGGCAGAAAATCTCGGCGTTGATTCCAAAGCAGTTCCAGTGACAGGCGAAAACGGACTGCACCGGCGTGAAATTCTGGACCCTTGGCGCGGGCGCCTGAAGGAGAAGCGCTTGCCTCTCCTGGGCGTGAGCGCCCGTCAGAGGACTGAGCGCGGTGATCAACATCAATCCAATTAGCTTGGCAATGTGCATGGTCACTCCCGCCTTCTGAACGTGCCGCCTATCGACGGCAGTTGGTCTCGCGGTTCGAACGAAAATGCGCATGAGCTTGCGCCGTTCCAGCGAGCCTGCAGATCCCGGGCTTGCTATCTTCGCCGCTTCGCTCAAGGTGACCGCTGAGCCTTGCCCGGCGGAGCGAGCCGTAGTGTGATGCTGCCGCTGGGTCGAGTGCCCGTCTTTATGCGGAGTAAGCGGAATGGATGAAGAGCGCGATCCTGAGGCTTGCTATCGGCGCGGCTTCGCGCATGGGGCAGAAGAGGTTTTCCGCGCCATTGCGACGGTGCTCCCCGCCGACGTGTCTTCCAAGGTAGAACACTGGCTCAAGGGCGACCTCGCCGTGTGGCGGGTAGCAAATCTGCGCGGTCTCGATGCCACTCGCCAGTGCACGCCGCGCTTCGATCCGGACTCGGTCAAGGAGAATGCCGAAGCGCCGTTCTTCTGGTAGCGGGCTCACTCTCCCACGATACCCGAGCGCGTGCCTTATGATGCCGGCACGCGCGCATCCCGCGTGAACGCTCGCTGCCAATCAAGCGAAAAGCTCCCGATCCGCGTAATGGAGGTCGCCTCGCTGGAAATAAGATGCGGTCCATTTGTCGTCCGTCTCGAGGAACCACTGCGCGGCCACAGCAGCTTGCGTCTGCGACGCCGGTTTCTTCCTGCGTGGCGCGCTCCTTTTGGATCCTTTGCCGGCTCCGCCGCTTTCGTTGCGAACTTATCAAGAAAATTAAAATGGTCGACGAGACCAACTGCCTCGATCGCAAACACGGTCGCCACGTCGGCGTCGTGGATGGCGAGAAGGTTGTCCCCGTTTGCCTTCTCACCACCTGATGCCAGGTTCGACGAGCCGCAATAGACGACAGGATCGTTTCCATTGAACCCGCAAACGACAAACTTGTGATGAACCTGGTGGCCAAAGCCGCCGATGTTCGGCACTTGATCGAAGGGCGGTGGCAGTATGGTGGAAGCCGGCTTGCCGGTCACAAGAACTCCCTGCTTACTGCCTGGTTTGTACAGCTTGATGCCCTTCGTCGTGTCCGAGATGCCGAAGCTGAAAATGCGCGTGTTGGCATGCACGTTCGCAAGCGCCTTGTAGACAGTGCTGTCGCTACCGTCGACTTGCATAACCGCGAACAGCACGCTCCCTTGGCCCTGCCTCTTCTTGCCCTCTTGCGCGATGCGATCCGAAATCCCCGCGAGTATATCGAGCGCGCGTTCCCCTTCGTGAGGTGAGAAGGTGATCGTGGTCTTCGGCACGCCGGGAGATTTGAACGAGAAATCCTCAGAGGAAAAATCCGAATTTATAAAAGCTCTTGCCTTAGCCTGATCCGTCCAGACGCTTTCAAAGAGCTTTCTATACGTCTCCGCGACACCTCGGTCGTCAAATACGAGGACGTGATTGGAATTCACGTACATTCCCGTTACCGAGAAATTGGTGGAACCCGTCAAGACCTTGATGCCTGCTCCATTCTTGGAGACGACGAAAATCTTGTCGTGAGAATATCTTTGGAAATGGGCACGCAATATCTGCGCATCCTTCTTGGCCGCTTTCTTGAAGGCTGTCGTGAACCCATCCTCAAAAGTCGGAGGCGCCGGCTTTCCGGATTTGGTCTTCTGACCTGGCCGCGTGAAATGCAGAGATGCATTGTCGAGAATAATGCGTATGCGACCCTGCGCGGCAAGCTTCAGCAATATATCTATGAGATCTGGTTCATTTAAATCATAGGCGAAGACATCGAGATCGAGGCTCCTGTCCGCCAGAACCCCGTTGAGGAGTTCGAATATCTGCTCCCTGGCAGTGAACCCGGACCACTCATATTCATCACGAAACGTGTACTGCTCGCCATGTGTGTCCGCGCCTGCTTCGACCGAGGTATCGTAGATGAGCTTGCGGTCATCGGGCACGAGAAGCGCGTCCTTGCCAAAATGATGAACGAAAGCCTGCGATTGCGTAAAGCCTCGGGTAAAACCGAGCGCCAACTTGCCTTTCACAAAGGGCAGAACGTCCACATTCAGCGATACGCTTTTGCTTCGGTCCAAAGGCTGCAATTCGCCGTCATTATTAAAGTATCGTGGCGATACGGTGTACGTGTAGGAGCCGTAGAACGGTTTCGTCCCCTGGTGAAACGAACCCGGCACGTGGACCCATCGAAATTTATGGAAGGGTGCATTGATGCTGGATGTCGGCGGCAACGAGGCGTCCTGCGCGTGGTCGCTTGGAGTCTCGAACTGCAACGTATTCAACAAATAATAGCCGTCGCCCTGTTGCGGTTGGCAGAAGATCGTGAAGCCCGCGAGATTTCGTGCGCCTGCTTTGTCTATGTTGAAAGCCAGCAGCGTTTTTGCGTCGCCAACATGTGCTCGTACGGAGAATGAACCTTTCGACTTTGAAACGCTCGCCATCACGCAGCCCCCCGCTTAACGGATGCCCGATCTCTTCAAGGCACTCGCAGCGTACAACAAGGAGTTTTCGCGTCAACGCCATTCACCCTGACGCATGGGCAGATAACCACTTGGAATGGGTGGTTCCGCCGGCCGGAGCTTGCATTACGTCAAGGTCTGAGAACGGGCGCTGCCATGCTATGGGGCGTGCGTCGCGAGCGTGCAGTGAATTTCCGTGGACTCGATCTGCAGCGTCACGTGACCGATGCCAAACCGTCGCTGCAACTCCGCGCCTGTGCGCGTGAGGAAAGCGTCGCCGCTTCCGTCGGGCATGACGAGATGACCGGACAATGCTGTTTCCGTCGTGCTCATCGCCCAAATATGCAGATCGTGCAGCCGCGCGACGCCGGGCAAACTTTCCAGGAACGCGCGCACCTCCGCAGGTTCGATCGAAGGCGGCACGGCGTTCACGCTCATTGCAAAGGAGTCGCGCAGAAGCGTCCATGTGCCCCAGACGATGACAGCGTTGACGACGAGGCTCGCCACCGGATCGAGCCACGAAGCTCCGGTGAGCTTGATCAACAGGCCGGTGACAACGACGCCGGCGGAGATGACCGCGTCGGCAAGCATATGCAGGAAAGCGCCGCGTATGTTGAGATCGCCTTTGCGGCCTGAGGCAAACATCAGCGCGGTCGCGCCATTGATCAAAATGCCGATCGCAGCGACGATCATCACGACATTGCCCGCGACCGGCGCCGGCTGCATCAGCCGCATAATCGCTTCCCACGAAATCGCGCCGACTGCGATCAGCAGGAAAAGCGCATTCAGCAACGCCGCGAGAATGGACGTCGCGCCGAGCCCATAGGTAAAGCGCGGCGTCGGCGGCCGGCGCCCGAGCACTGTCGCGCCCCAGGCAACGACGAGCCCGAGCACGTCGCCGAGATTGTGCCCGGCATCGGAAAGAAGCGCGACGGAATGGCCGTACATGCCGTAGATCGCTTCGACCACGACAAAGGTCAGGTTGAGCGCAATGCCGATCGCAAACGCGCGGCCGAAATCGGCGGGCGCGTGCGAATGCGCGTGCCCGTGGTCGCCTTGCGCGTGATTGTGTGCATGCATCGCTATTGATCTAGGCGCTCAACTCAGAAGATCGACAAGGGCCGGGATCAGCGGCGCGTCCGCGGGCGGCATCGGATAATTGCGCAGGTCGCGTGGACGAACCCATCTGAGCGCTTGCGCTTCCCGCGCCTCGACGAACCCTTCCCATTTCCGGCAGATATAGAGCGGCATCAGGAGATGGAATTCGTCGTAAGTGTGACTCGCAAAAGTGAGCGGCGCGAAACAAGCCTCCTCTACCTTGATGCCGAGCTCCTCGGAAAGCTCGCGGATGAGCGCATCTTCCGGGCGCTCGTCCTGATGCACCTTGCCGCCGGGGAATTCCCATAAATCGCCGAGCATTTTGTGCGCAGGGCGCTGCGCGATGAGAACACGATTGTCGGCGTCGACAAGAGCGGCGGCAACGACGAGCAGGAGCGGCGCAGTCACGGGCCAGTCAGGATGAATTTGACTTTCTTCGTGTCCTTGTTCGGCATGGTGACGATGTCATAGAGCGCGCCGCCTTCCGAAAACAAATTGCCTTTCGGCCGCCACGTGACCTGCGTTGCGACATAATATTTCCCCGGCGCAACATTCTCGAATGTGAAGCGACCGTTCGAGTCACTCGTCGTCGTGCGCGTGTAGCTCGTATATTCGGGATCGGCTTCGATCTTGGGAATTTGCCATGCAGGCAAGAATTTCTTGCCTTTGTAAAACTCTGCGAAGCGCGTCTCGCTATAAGGAGTCATCGGGATCAGTCGCACGACCTGCCCAACGGCATTTTCCGCCACGTTGTCCGGACGCCGCACGAATGCATGGCCCTCGATTGTGGTCTTGCCCTCTTTGTGGATGAAGGCTGCGGCCTTCGGATCGAAGGCGCGTTCCTGCGCGAGGCCACACGTCGCGGCCATGGCGGCCGCGCCAAGGATGATTAAACGCGAGAGATGAGAGCGCATGCGCGGCGACTAAGCATCGGATGGCAGTGCGCACAAGGGGGGACCGGAACGGGAAAAGGCGAGGCAAACGCCTCGCCCTTTTCTCGCTTGTTCGCCGCTCGGGTTCAGATCAGCCAGTGCGAAATATCGACGGGCTGCGCCTTTTCCGAGTGACCGTCGCGCATGAGGTCTGTGTGATGCATGGGATGCGCACCGGCGGCGATAGTGCTCGCGAGCCCTATCAGAAGGGCGGTCGCGAACAGGAATTTGAGAGCTTTTTGCATCGTCCTTTTCCAGAGCAGCAGGGAGCGGTCGTGATCACCGCCCCCATGGCTGCGAGCCGCCCTATGCGACCTGCGGCTGGGTCTGACCCTCAGGTGCGCGGTATGAGGCGATCTGCGGTTGAGTCTGCCCCTCGGGCGCCTTGAGGGACGCGATCTGCGGCTGGGTCTGACCTTCGGGAGCCTTGAACGAGGCAACCTGGGGCTGGGTCTGGCCTTCCGCCGCGCCGTAGGACGCGATCTGGGGCTGCGTGTGCCCTTCAGGGGCAGCGGCTGCGAAAGCGGCGGCGGGGCTGGTGACCAGGACGCTCGCGAGCAGTGCGATTTTGAGCAGTGTCATTTTCAGTCTCCTGTCTCTCAGCCGGCTTTGTCTCTGGCTGTCGCGCGTGGAGATAGGCCGAGGGCGTCTCGGCATAATCATGCTTTGCTGGAATTCATTATCCCGCTACCCTGGATAATCCACAGCCGCCGGGCAGGCATTGAACTGACATGCAGCGCTACGACGACCTCCTGATCTTCGTCCGCGTCGTCGAGCGCGGTTCGTTTATCGGCGCCGCCCGTCAGCTCGGCCTGCCGGCGACCACCGTCAGTCGCAAGGTCCAGGAGCTGGAGGCCCGCCTCGGCAGCCAGCTCTTGCGCCGCACTACCCGGCGCGTCGACGTGACGGAGACCGGGCAGGCCGTCTATGAGACCGCCGCGCGCGGTTTTGCCGCCATCGACGAGGCGGAGACCTTCGCCCGCAAACGCCACGACGAGCCCTCCGGGGTGCTCCGGCTCACCATGCCGCATGCTTTTTCGCGGCTGCAATTCGAGCCGTGGCTGCCGGAATTCATGGCGCGCTATCCGAAAATTCGCGTCGAGCTCTTGCTGACGAGCGCGCAGCTCAACCTCGTCGAATACGGCGTCGATGTCGCCATTCGCGCCGGGCCGCAGCAAGATTCAAGCTACATAAAGCGCGCGCTGTATCGCGGCGGATATTCCGTGGTCGCCTCGCCGGATTATTTAGCACGCATCGAGCGTCCACGTTCGCCGCGCGATCTTTCCGGCCATCCGATCGCAATCGTCGCCAACATGCTCGACCGCTCGCATGGACCGCACGCAGTCCCTTCCACCTATTCCTTCGAGAAAGACGGCAAATACGAAGAAATCATCTTCGCGCCCGTAATGGCGGTGAACGATCCGGATCCGCTGGTGGCATTCGCGCTCGAAGGCGCGGGCATCGCGGTGGTGTTCGAGATCATGTCGCGCGAGCACCTGGCGCGCGGCACGCTCGTCAACGTCTTCGACGATTGGCGTATCGGCGCCGAAATCGAATTGTCGATCCTCTACACGCCGCGCGCGACAATGGAATCGAAGGTGCGCGTCTTCGTCGAGTTCATGCTGGAGAAGGTGAAGAATATGCGGTGAGCCTCGGCACGACGCTCGCCGCAAATCGTGCGTCTCAGTAGCGCATTCCCGAGCCGAACAGCAGCCACAGGACGATGATGATGAGCAGAAGGCCGACGATGCCGATGCCGCCGCCGCCGTAATAGCCGCCGCGATAGCCGTAATACCCGCCGCCGCCGAACAACAGCACAATGATGATGATAATGAGTATAAGCGACATGATGCCGGGCCCTCGTCAGAAGCGTGAGCTTCGTCGTCCTCTGCGCCTAACGCAAGTTCGGCCATTCGGTTTCCCCCGCGCATTCACGCGGTTTGCACAGCTGGTTAAGCTCGGCCGGTACGCGATAGCCCGCGCGCGAACCGTTTCAGGGAGGCCGTGAGGCGGTGGCGACGCTCTTCCCGCATCGCGGTAGCAGGATCGGTCACGAAGCTCATCTGGATAGCGCGGCGCGGACCGGCGAAAGGCGTATGCCCATGCCACGAGGTTTCGCTGCGGCGGAAAACAAGCAGGGTACCCGCCTCAGGTGCGATTTCCACGGCGAAATCGTTGAGATCGGGCGAGCGCAGCAAGCGCAGGCGCCCGCCGGGCGAACTCCAGTCGCGGTTGAGATAGAGCAGCGCCGTGATCAGCTTCGTTCGCGAGTCGGTGTGGACGGCGCCGTCCTTGCCGCGGATTTCGCCACGGATCGTGGTCACGGTCGGACGCCCCGCGAGATCGATCGCGAATTTGCGCTCGATCGCATGACGGAATGTATCGCTTTGAAGTTCGGCAAGCAGCAGAGCCAACGGGGCGCCAATGTGGAGGGATGCCGGCGCATGTGAACCGGGCCCAGAGACGTCCGTGAACGCTGCCAGAACCGCATCAAGTTGCCGGGGCGCGATGAAATTTTCGATGACGACGTGATCAAATGGCTCTCGTTGCAAGGGCGCGGCATCGAGGGCGGCTAGATCGATAGCTCGTTCCGCGAGACGAAGGCTTAAATCCATCATCGCACCGCGATTGCAGCGATGGATTCCGCCGCCTCTAGATCTGTCGCTTCGTTCACATTGAAGAACGGATCGAAAGGCTCATTTGGCCAACTTACCTCTACCATCCGATAACGCGCGGTGACGCGGGTCATCTTGTGCTCGCCTTCTTCGGTGAGCACGCGTCTTAACGCGACACGCAACGCAACCGGCCACAGCGCGATCACGGGATGCGTGCGTCCGCCTGAAGTGGCGACGGCGATGTCGCTGGTTTCGTTCATGCGCGCCGCGTGCAACCGCGTGACGAGATCGCGGGGGATGAACGGCGTGTCTCCCGCGACGCTCACTGCGTATTCTGCGCCAGGCGCATTCGCCGCAATCCAGTCCAGCCCGGCCAAAATCCCGGCCAGCGGCCCGGCGAAATCCGGCACGTCATCGGCGACGACCGGCAGGCCGAAGGGGGCAAACCGCGCGGGGTCTCCGTTGGCGTTGAGCACGAGCCGCGCGCATTGCGGCTGCAGCCGCTTGATGACATGGGCGAGGATCGGCTTGCCGGCGATCTCTCTCAGCGGTTTGTCGCCACCTCCCATCCGGCGTGCCAAGCCGCCGGCGAGAATGATGCCGCAGATTGGCGCGTCACTCATCCAGACGATCTCACGCCGTCATTGCGAGCGAAGCGAAGCAATCCAGGAGCAGATCTTGAATGATTGCAGCGATGGCTCTTTGGATTGCTTCGTCGCTTTGCTCCTCGCAATGACGGCGCAGCGCGTCATAATACTCATACCCGCACCAGCATGTCGCGATTGATGTCCTTGATCGATGCGCATCCCGCCGTGCCCATCGTCAGATCGAGATCGGCCATCATGTTGCGAATGACGGCGCGCACGCCCGCTTCTCCGGCAAGCGCGAGCCCATAAACATAGGGCCGCCCGATGCACACGGCGGTCGCGCCGAGCGCAAGCGCTTTAAAAATGCCAGCGCCGCCCCTGATGCCGCTGTCGAAGAGGATCGGCATGCGGCCGTTGACTGCTTGGGAAATTTCGTCAAGCGAGTCGAGCGCGGCGCGTGCGCCGTCGACCTGCCGGCCACCATGGTTCGACACGACGATGCCGTCGATACTATGATCCAGCGCTTTACGCGCATCGTCGGGGTGATTGATGCCCTTGAGCAGGATCGGCTTTGTCGTGTGCTCACGCAGGAACGCGAGCTTGTCCCAGGTCAGCGCCGGATTGGAGTAGATCGTCATGAAGAGCTGCGCGGCGCCGAGCATGTCTTCTTCCGGCGGCTTCTTCAGCATCGAACGGAAGACTGGGTCGGACGTATATTGCGCAATCCCCATGCCACGGATGAACGGCAGATAGGCGTAATCGAGATCGCGCGTGCGCCAGCCGAGCAGCGTCGTGTCGAGTGTCACTGCAATGGCATCACAACCGCAGGCCTCGGCGCGTTTGACGAGGCTTGCGACGAGATCGTCGGATTTCGACCAATAAAGCTGGAACCACCGCGGCGCATCGCCCATCGCATGAGCCATTGTCTCCATCGGCACCGAGGCTTGATTGGAGAAGATCATCGGCACGCGTTCGGCTGCCGCGGCTTTCGCGGTCGA
>JAFAVH010000178.1 GCA_019242655.1 Methylobacteriaceae bacterium | reverse complement strand
GTCCACAAGAGCAGGCTGGCGACAACAAGCTGAAAAGAAATGGCCGTCACAGGCACGCCGTTGTCGGATCGGCGCGCGAAGAACCGGAGCATCGGCAAATCTTCGCCCATCGTCATCGTGACTCGCGGACCGATCCACATCATCGCGCTGATCGTCGAGATCAGGCCGAGACAGATCAACGCGCCGACGATACGTCCGCCACTTTGATTGAAAATGTGCGTGCCGACGACCTGAGCGACATTGAGCTGGCCAGCAAGATCGCTCACGGGGGTCGTGTAGAGGAATACTGCGTTCAGCGCGAGATAAAGCACAATGACCGTCCCCGTCCCCATAAACAGCGCCTTCGGCAGGCTGCGTTGCGGGTCCTTGATCTCGCTCACGATGTACGTCGCGGCATTCCACCCGGAATAGGCATACATGACGAAGACGAGGCTCATCGCGAACGGCGCGCTGAGGATCAGAGACGAGTCGCCTGCTTTCGGCATGAAGCTCACCGGCTCGCTGCCGCCGATCGCAAAACCAGCGACGACAAATGCGACAATCAGGGCAAGCTTCAAGATCGTCGAAGCGATCTGAAACGCGCTCCCCTGCCGCAATCCGACGAGATGAAAGGCGGAGATCAGCCAGATGGCGATGAGGCCGGAGGCGAGAGGAGGCGCGCCCGGCACGATCGATTTGAAATAATCGCCGAAAGCCATTGCCGCCAAAGCAACGGGCGCGGAAAAGCCGACAGTTGCCGAGAGCCACCCCGCCAAGAAACCGGTTCCGGGGCTATAGGCGCGCGTCAGGAAATTGTACTCGCCGCTCGACCTCGGAAACATCGCGGATAGTTCCGCGTAGCAAAACGCGCCGCAGAGCGCGATCAGCCCGCCGACGAGCCAAAGAACGAGAATAACGAAATTCGAGCTGACGGCTTGAACCTGAAAGCCAAGACTTGTGAACACGCCGACCCCGACCATGTCGGCGATCACAATTGCCGTCCCGGCGACTGTCGTAACACTGGCCTGGCGCGTGCGACCCACAGCAGCACTGGTCATCTGAAGCAGTCTCGCCAGCCTCCAAAAGGCCACAGACAGACTCCATTAGATGAGAATGATTTTCAACGTCTATTTCCGAGTAGTTCCAAGCAATCCCTAAAGTGTGTCCTGTGCGTCACACGGGCTTTGCTTGGAAATTAAAAAGTAACCAAGTCATGACATTTTTTGAGCGAAATTTCGGTAACGCGGAAGTTCTGTCGAGGAGTGGCATGCTCTCGAAGCGCGGGGCGGCAGAGACGGGTCGCGGACGGCGAAGCTGTCCTCCCCCCGCGTTCGACTCGGGTTGTTCTCGGCACAACGCAGAGGGCGCGTCTTATCGCTCGATTTCCTGGCGTGCGCCGGCCCTCTTGACGGTGTTTGCAGCCCTCGCGCTGACGGCCGCATGCGGAACATCGGTGAAAGGTCCGTCGGAGGACGAAACGCAGGCGCATCTCTCGCCCTCTAAGGCAACCGAGAAGGTGCCGGCGGACGAGTCCAAGATATATGGAAAGCTGCACATCACCCGATTTATCGATTCCGAGGGTGTGTTCAACCCAGAACCGGTCGCGGTACGCGTGCACCGGCCGAGCAGCACGACGCGCTTCGTGAGAGATATTCCGGAGCCGGGCGCGACTCTTTCCGCCAATCTCGCCGAGTCCACGGGAAAGCCGGATGTTCCCCCGCAGGCAGTCTCGCCGATACAGGACATGACCAAACTGGTTGGGTTTGAGACGGCGCCCTTCCCTTATCACGGCGCTCAACCCGGAGGCGGACCGTTCCTCAATGCCGGGGACGACCGCAAGGCGCATCGCACCAGTCGCGGACAGCTCTTGTGGGAGGACGAGACATTCGCCGACAACCGCGTCCTCCTGCATATCCCGGCTGGCTTCGATCCGGCGCGGCCCTCCGTCTTGGTTGTGTTCTTCCACGGCTGGGGCGCAACGCTGACCCGCGACGTGCTCGAACGCCAGCAGGTTGCCGCGCAAGTCTCGGCTTCGGGCGCCAACGCCATTCTGATCGCGCCGCAATTTGCCTCCGATGCGCGCGATTCCAGTGCCGGCAAGTTTTGGCAGCCTAATGCTTTCCGTCGCTTTCTTGCGGAAGCGGCACAAAAACTTGCGCGGGAATATGGTGATCCCGCTTCTGAGCGCAGCTTCGCTCGGGCGCCGATCATTCTCGTGGCTTACAGTGGCGGCTTCATGCCGGCCGCCTTCTCGCTGCAAGATGGCGGCGTGACGGATCGCGTGCGCGGTGTCGTTCTGCTTGATGCCGCTTACGGGCGGCTTGACACGTTCGCAAACTGGATCGGCGGGAACAAATCCGGGTTCTTCCTGAGCGCGTATACGTACCATACGCAAGGACATAACTCGGAATTGAAAAGTATGATCGCTGCCCGCGGCGTTGCTCTTCACGACAGCCTCGGTTCTGAATTGTCACCGGGCACGGCGACGTTCATCGGGACCGGCAGCGAAGCTTCTCACACGAGTTACGTCACGCATGCATGGGATGACGATCCGCTGAAGATCATTCTGACCAAGCTTCCGGAATTCACGCGTCCAGACAATACGCCCGTCGCTTCGATCGATCAGCTCCGTACGCAGCCCAACCGCTACAGCTTCAACGCGTCTTCCAGGTAGAGTGTCGAAGCGCGGAGGACCGAGTGACGCTCGCTAAAGCGCACCTATATCAGCGGCGATGATCCCGTTCTCTGTTCTCGATCTCGCATTCGTCACCACCGGTACGCCGCCTTCCGCCGCTTTGCGCAACAGCATCGATCTCGCGCGCCACGCGGATGAATTGGGCTATCACCGCTATTGGATTGCCGAGCACCATAATCTGCCGTCGGTGGCAATCGCCGCGCCGGACATTCTCATCGGCCAGATCGCGGCGGCGACGCGGAACATCCGCGTCGGGTCTGGTGGGATCATGCTGCCGAACCACGCGCCGCTGATGGTCGCCGAGCGCTTCCGCACGCTGGAAGCTTTGTTTCCCGGCCGGATCGATCTCGGCCTCGGGCGCGCGCCCGGCACTGACGGCGTTACGGCGGTCGCGCTGCGGCGACGGCAGGATCGCCGCGAAGGCGACGATTTCCTTGAGCGCCTGCAGGAGCTCGTTCTGTGGGAGACGGAAAATTGGCCGGCCAATCATCCCTTCCGCAACGTCGCGGCGATGCCATCCGACGTGCAGCTGCCGCCGCTTTATCTGCTTGGATCAAGCGATTACAGCGCCGAGCTCGCAGGACGGATCGGCATGGGCTTCGCCTTCGCGCATCATTTCGCAACATATGACGCGGTCGCCGCGATGCGCGATTACCGCGAGCGGTTCCAGCCGTCCGGCTGGCGCGAGCGTCCGCTTGCGATCCTCGCAATCGCCGCTGTCTGCGCCGAAACCGAAGCGGAGGCCGAGCATCTGGCTTCGAGCATGGACCTGAACTGGTTGCGCCGCTCCAACGGCGAATATCATCCGCTGCCAAGTCCTGAAGAAGCGGCGGCCTTTCCCTATTCCGAGGCCGATCGCGCGCGAATGCGCAAGAGCCGGGAGCGGCTATTCGTCGGCACGCCTAAGGCGATCGAGGCGCGTCTGAAACCGCTCATCGATGCAACGCAAGCCGATGAGGTGATGATTACCAGTGCGGTCTATGATCACGTCGCGCGCAAGCGCTCATATGAGCTGATCGCCGCCCATTTCATGGCAGGCACGAGTGGGATGTCGGCGCCTTTGGTCCGTTAGGCTTTATTAACCACAATTTGCGAGGGTTGAAGCTCGCGTAGGCATCGCCCACGCGAGAGCCGATCGGCCCGGGGAGTTATGCTGGAGTATGGCGGCACGATAGGCGCAGAGGCCCCTGCCCTTGCGGCGCCCCCGGCCGAGCCCGCGTCCGACAAGAGACTGGGCAACGATCTGCTGCGGCTGGCGCTCGCGCATCGGCTCCTCATCGCACTGTTCGTGCTTGCCGGCGCAGTCGGTGGCGTCGTGCTCTCCAAGACTTTGCCTCCGCGCTACATTGCGGTCACGCAAATCTATCTCGATCCACGCGGCTTGCCCGGCGCCGATCGCGATCCTTCGAACGCGCAGGACTCAACCGGCTACATCAATCTCGTCGAGAGCCAGGCGCGCATCGTCTCCTCGCAGCTCGTGCTCGACCGCGTCGTTGCTGCCGAGGCGCTCGACAAGGACCCGGAATTCGCACCGAAAGGCTTTTCACTTTTCGGTTCTCTTTTCGGCGCGCAGGAGATTCCGGGGGAAGCCACGCGTGCTGCGGTGCGCGCGCTTGCGCAGCGCCTTACAGTACGGCGGCCAGAGCGCACATTCATCATCGAGATCGGCATCGCCAGCCGCGATCCGATAAAAGCGGCGAAAATCGCCAATGCAGTCGCACACGCTTTCATTGAGGTTCAGTCGCTCCTGTATGCGCAATCGGCGCGCGAGACGAGCACGGTTTTGACGGCGCGGCTCGAGGGACTGCGCCATCAATTGCTTGATGCCGAACGGCAGGTCGAAGACTTCAAAGCCAAAAATGGGCTCATTGGCACGCGCGAGCAGTTGATCTCCGATCAGCAATTGCGTGACATCAATCAGCAACTGACCTTGGCGCGCGTGCGCACTGAAGATGCGAAGGCGCGAAGCGAGCAAGTGCAAAAGGCGCTTAAAGACCGCGGCGATCTAGGACCTCTCACCGAGAGCCTCAATCTCGGCACCGTCACGGCGCTGCGCGGGCGAGTCGCTGAGGCGCAACGCCAGCTCGCCGAGCTCTCGAGCGATCTTGGCCCACTGCACCCCGCCGTGAAGAAAGCGCAGTCCGTACTCACCGATGCCCAAAGGGCAATGGAAGCGGAATCGAAGCGCATCGCCAACAGCTTCAGACGCGATTATGAGCGCGCCGCGAACGCACAGGCGTTGATTGAGAACAATCTCGCCGCGGCGCAGAAGCTCACGATCGCGAACAGTGAAACGTCGGTGCGCCTGCGCGACCTCGAACGCGAGGCCGACGCAACGCGTACCCTCTACGAAAGCTTCCTCAACCGTGCACGCCGCACTGGCGAAGCGCCGGATCTCGACGGCACCAGCACGCATATTGTCAGCGTTGCGGTGCCCCCCAAGGATCGTGCCTCGCCTCCAGGCGGTCTCGTCTCAATGATAGCAGGCGGCTTCCTCGGGCTTGTTGGCGCGCTCGCCTGGATTTGGCTCCGTGCCGGCGCGCTCAGGGAGTTGTTGGTTCGGCGCACGAACATGCCCCCCGCAGCGGCGAATGCAGAAGCGGCCTCGGACGACGCAACCGAACTCCCCTCCGAGAGATTATTGCCTGCACCGCCCGTCGCAACGTTCCGCATAACGCCCGATTCGCACTTCCGCCGACGCGCGACAGAGATCGGCGAGGACCGTCTCGACCTGACGCGCATCGGCCTGCCGACGGTGGGGCCAGGTTCCACACTCGATGAATTTCATCCGATCCTCGACTTCCTCCACGCACGCGGCACATTCGAGGAATGCCGCAGCGTCGCGGTTCTCGGCAGCAATGACCTGCAAGAGCGCACCACATTGGCACTCAATCTTGCGATCGCTTCGAGTCTCTCTGGCGAAGCCGCCGCGCTGCTTGAGGCGGATGCAAGCGGTAATCGTCTCGCGAGGATGATCGCAGCATACCGGGAGGAGCAGGGCGAAGACGCCGACACACCGGTCATCAGAACGACAAACCGCCTGGTGCTTGCACAGGCCCCGCCAAATGACGATGCGACGGGGTGGACGCGAGAGCGGGTCATGCGTACGTTGAAGGAAGGCGAGCACCCCGTCGATTGGTTGATTTGCGACGGACCGGCTGAGATCGCCGGACCCGGCCTCGCCCGCTTCTTCGATGCAATCGACGACATCCTTCTGGTGACGACGCACGAAGATACAATCGGCGATCTTGCAGCGCTCCGCGGCACGATTGGACACAATGCCGAGAAGATTGCCGCCTGTGTCGTGATCGACAGCGTGATCTTCGCCCCGCGCCCTGCGATGGAAGCAGTCTGAAGGGCACTCGCGCATTCTGACGCGCGATTTTTAGTCAATCATTCCGCCGGAAGGCTCATCGGCATCGATGCGAAGACGGGCGCCTCGCGCAACACAAGCTCGAAAGCGGCCGCAGCGTCACGCCAGCATCGATCGAAATCGACCGTGACGCCCGGCCGTGTGCCCCGCGCCCGTTCAATCGCGTCGGCATAAGCGCAGATATCGTCCGCTGCTTCGACGAGGTCCAACTCTCCCGTCGCGAGCGCCTCGCGAAATGCGGGGTGATGATCGAACTCGCACCCGTTTTGCGGACGATTGACGATCACGGGCCGACCGGACATGAGCGCCGCCAGCGCGCTTCCGCGGCGCGACGAGAGACCATCGGCGAAAGCGTAGACGAGGGCATCCGTGCAGCGCAAAGCGGCAAACACGTCCGCATGCGATTCAATATAGCCGGTGACGAGGACGTTATCTGCCAGATTGAGCTCGGCAATGCGGCGATTGAACAAAGCTTGAATGTCGTCGCTGCCTTTGACGAAATCGCCGATATAAGCGAGCAGGACGTCATGGCCGCGGCGTTTCAGCTCGGCGGCGATTTCGAGAATACGGTCGGAACGCTTGCGCGGATAGATCGAGCCGAAATGACCAAGGATGAGGCACCCTTCAGCGCGTTTCTCGGCGAGCTGCCTGATCGCGGGATGGCCGGAACCGTTGGCATCCGCTGCTTCTTTCCCCCGCGGCGGCTCGATATTCGACGGGATCGGAACGAGACCCGTTTTCACCGGCAGCAGCCGTGCGAGTGCATTGCGGCGATGCTGGTCGCGCACGGTCGGAGACGAGTAGAGAATGTGCGTGGCGAGGAGAGAATAGAGCGAAAGCAGGATGCGCCGGCGCGGATCGAGATCATCCCATTCATGGAGGATGTGCACGACCTTGATGCCGCGAAGGCGCGCCAGGACGATAGAAATAAAAGGCACGATGAGCACGCGTTTCCATGCCACGACCGGTGCGTTGATCACCAGCGCCTGCGCGGTGCTCAGCGCTCGCCAGACCGCCGCTAGTTCACCAACTCGCCCGCAAACCGGAATTTGCCGAGCGAAGCGGCCGGCGAGCTTCCAGCTTCGCGCGAGATGACGCGCAAATGTTTCTACGCCGCATGGCGTTTCGGACGGCGACACGAGAAAGATCGCGGAGGCATGTTCTATCATCGTTCAGATACCTTGAAAACCGCGAGATAACGTATGGCAAAGATCGCGAACAGGAAGGTGATCCAGATTGCGTTTGCGCGATCGAAGAAGAAGCTCTCGAGCGAAGAGAGATAAATGCCGAACAGCCAAATCTGCATGGTCATGATGGTCATTGCCCGATCGGCGCCGCGCTTGCGCGCAAGATAGAGATCGCGCGCCGGCGCAAATACGAAGGCTGCCAAGGTAAGCGCCAGGCCGGCCAGACCCATCGACAACACGGCATCGAGATAACCGTTATGTGCGTGCGATGCATTGCCCGCCCATACGGTCGTGTCTTCGACGCCGAAGCGAAGGCTGGCAGTATTCCAAAATGCCGCGAAGCCATGGCCGAAGGCGAGATGATCGGAAACATGGCCGAGTGCAAAGCGCCAAACGTCGGTGCGCCCGGTAAAGGTCGCATCGAGAGGAAGGCTCGCGGCGAGCCAGCCCATCTCCGGAAATAGAACGGAGCCAAGTCCGAGAAGGTTGAGCAGGATAAGCGGCCCTGCAATCAGGACGAGCCAAATGGTCTTGCTTTGACTGCTCTGGATGGCAAACGACAATATGATGGTGAGCGCGCAGATCAGCGTCGAGCTCTTGCCGCCGGAGCAGAGTACGAAAATCCCCGAGGCAAGCGCGATCGCAATGCCCGCGTGGCGATAACCGGCACGCACGACATAGATGCCGACGAAGACCAGCATGGAAAAGACCGCACTCGCGTCGTTCTTGTGCGGAAAGACGCCGCGCCATTTACCGGCAAGATCGGGTTCCGCGAGGTCACCGAATTGATGCACGGCGAGATGCGGGACGAGCATGACGCCACCGTAAGATAGAATGAGCAGCACCGCAGCCGCGGCGGCAAGCAGGTGCGCAAGATGCCGGCGCCCGTGCGGCAGCAGCAACAGCGATGCGCAGGCGATGCTGACACATACGAGAAGGACAAAGCGCTTGGCGGACGTGGCGACGTCCTGCGATGTCGCGACGGAAATGACGAGCCAAGCACAGAGAAGCAGGAAGGCGGGCGTCTTCAGCGCGCGTAACGCCGCCCGATCCGACTGCCATACCAGCGCGCCCGCCACGGCCGCGAACAGCGCAAAGAGCCCGTAAGTCGCGGCCTCGTTTCCGCTGGTAAGATCCAGCGCGTCGGCGGCGGCGAGATTACCGAAGGGATGCAGCGAGACCCAGGCGACAAGAAGGACCGCGACAAAAAGGATGGAGCGCAGCGAGGGTCTTCCAGCTGCGGCGACGCCCTGCCGAGCAATCGCGAGATCGGCAGCAAGCGTCATGAAAGTGCGCCCGCCTTGGCGCGATATTGCTCAGGGTAGATGCCGAACGCCGCGAGCCAGCGCCCGAGCGCAACGACCGTCGGATGCAGCGTTTCGAGGAGTGGCGCGCCCGCGAAGAGCAGCCGCACGCTCCTATAAGCCGCAAAACCGAAAACGCCCGCGTTCTTGATGAGCACGTTCAGCCTCTGCGCATGCGTGCGTGCGCGCAGGCGATCTATGGTGTAATTGATCGCCCCGATGCGAAGCCCGCGTTTTACAAGCCAGGCAGACTTGACACGCTCCGGTCCGACGACCTCCCGCACGACCGCGTCTTGCGACCAGAAGAAACGCAAACCGGCAGCCTTCGCGCGCGTGAAGAATTCCGTGTCGCCGCCGCCCAGGAAATTGAAGCGCGGATCGAAATATGTGCCGAGCCGCTCGAACGCGGCGCGCGTGATCAGGCAGTTGCCGGAGCCATAGATCATCTTCACAAGGCCGGAGCTGGCATAGGCCGGCAGAAACACGGGGTGGCATCGGCGCGCCTCACCGGTACTTTCGAAGACCGGCAGAACCGGGCCACCAACAATATCGCACACGTTGTCGCGCGCCGCTTTTATCATCGCATCGAGCCACCCGGGCCCGGCGACCTCATCGTCGTCGATCATCAGAAAAAACTGCGCGCTCTCATACAACGCGAGAGCGGTTGAGAATGCACGGTTGATCGCGTGCACGTTTCCCTGCTGCGGCTCGACGACACTGCGTCCGATCAGGTTCTCTTTGCCAAGGATTGCTTCAGCGACGGCCGCTCCTTGCGGGGCGGCGTTGTCGTTATCGACGACGACCACCGCAAAGGAGACGCGGGTCTGCTGTCCGACGAGCGAGCTCAGAGTGCGGGCAAGCATTTCCGGACGCCGGAATGTCGGCACGCAAACAACGGCTTCGATCGCCCGCGCGGGAACCCCCACGGGTGTTTCAAATTGAGACAGGGTCTCGCTCATGTCGCGAAAGCTGCAAAGCCGAGTCCGCTGAAAGTTGGGTCAGCCCGAAACTTGCAGCGATCCGCTCAATCGTACCGAAGCGGAACGCATGGACGCTATTCTCTCGCCCAATCCAATCCTGCTGCCGCAATTCACGCCTCTGAGACGTGAGCCGACGCGGCCTGTCGCCTGGCGCGATGAGAGATTTGGTGAGCAGTTCGACGCAACGACGCTGTTCTTCGATTCATTCCACTGCGAGGACGGCAACCGCATCGTGTTGCTCGGACCGCCGCTGTTCAACCTCGCCGCAGCCTTCGCCCGGATGGAAGTACTCGCCCTGCCCTCTCGGACGCAATGCTCTTTCGAACTCAGTCACTTCGATCGCCATATGCAGATCTGGGTCGACGCGCCACGCGGCACAGAACGCCTGCTCTTTTCAGGCGCGCTCGGCGAATTCGAGGTCAGCATCGCTGAGGCCCTGGCCTCCCCGTTCCGCAACCGGCGTGTCATCTTCACGCTATCGAAGGACAATAAGATCGAATGGATTCGCGATTGGATTCGCTTCAACCGCGACATTCATGGCGCCGACGCGGTTCTGATCTACGATAACGAGTCGAGCCGCTATGCCACGGATGAATTGCTTAACGCGGTGCAATCCGTCTCCGGCATTGCTGAAGCCGCCGTGGTGCATTGGCCGTTCCGCTACGGTCCGCAGGGTACGCTCGCCCGCGGCTTGTGGGATTCTGATTTTTGTCAGCTCGGCGCCTGGGAACATGCGCGCCGGCGCTTCCTTGTTGATGCCCGGTCTGTCATGAATGCCGATATCGATGAACTCGTCCTTTGTAAGGATGGCGGGTCGGTTTTCACAAAAGCAGAAAAATCCCTGTTCGGCATCGCCCGATATCCCGGCCGATGGGTCGTGAGAACCGATGAGCCAAATGGCTGTGCGATCCCACGCCATCGCGACTTCGACATTGCTTTGCGCCCGCAAATGCGGCGAACGCGCTTTCTCCTAAAGCGCGATATGGTGGAGTGTTTTCCGAAGTGGACGCTCGTGCCGCGCCGCTGCCCCGACCGCACGCAGTGGAAGGTGCATACGATCGGTGGCTGGTTGCCGGCACGGCTTACGACACACGGAATCGGCTTCCGGCATTTCCGCGAGATTGGCGGCAACTGGAAATATGATCGCAGCCTGCGCGAGCGTTTCGATCCGGCGCGTCACGTTCGGGACGAAGCACTCGCCCGAGCTTACGATCAAGTCGACTGGACGAGATAGCGCCGTCGCATTCCAATCAACAAGTTCTGTACGCTGCGGCGCATTCCGGCGATGTCGAACACGAGGACGAACATCGCATAGATCAGGATCCCGGCGAAGGTTTTTATCGCCACCGCTCCTGCGCCGCTCACGGGCAGTCGGCTCCCCACGAAACCTAGAAGAACGGCCATCACCGCGGTGCTGACGGCGATACGCAACAATTTCGCCGGAACGAGCGGCAGCGGACAGGCAAAGCGCGTGAGGACGAGACCGAGCAGCACGCCGCAAGCCTCAGATAGGACAAGCGCGAGCGCCGCGCCGACAAAAGCGAAACGCGAGACGAGGAGAAACGTCGCGACGACGTTCACAGCCAGAGTTGCCGCGCCGTGACAAGCCAATAAGATCGGGCGCTGTGCGAGGTGGAAACTCGTGTGCACAAAGGACTGCGAGATCGCCTGGAAAAGCCAGGCAAAGCAAAGGATCCGCATGATAGCTGCCGCGGTCGCGCGAAAATCCGGCCCAAGGATGAGGTTGGCGACGTCACCGCTGACGAGAGCAAGCCCGACCGTTGCTGGCAACAACACCGCAAACAGGAGCTCGGCGCTGTGCTCGAGATGCGGCCGCGCCTTGGCGATGCCGCCTTGCGCGAAAGCGGCGACGGCAAGCGGCAAGGCGGCCGAGGCAACGCTGGTCGCGGGGACCAAGATGATCTGGCGCACGAGATCGGCCGCTGCGCCATACTGGCCGGCCGCCGCCTCGCCGAGCACGCCGGCGACGATCAGCCGATCAAGCGCGGCGTGGAACGAATAGACAAGCCCGGAGAGAGCGATCGGCACGCCGTAGCGCATGAAGCGCTGCAATTGCGTCGTATCGAGCGGCGCCAAGGGGCCGCTGCAAATGCTGCGCGACAGGATCGCGGAGGTGAGGAAATAGGCGGCGCCCGCGGCAGCAAGCTGACCGACGCCGCCAAAACCGAACGCAACACTCGCAAGGCAGAGCAGAAACGCCGAACTCGCGCGCAAGATTGCGCCCGTCATGAACACGCGCGTCTTCTGCTGCGCCTTCAAAATCTCCTGGGTGATATCGAAGAGGCCAAGACCCAAGGTGAACAAGGCGGTGGCGAGCATGCGGGTCGTCGACGCATTGGTGAAGAGGGCCGCGGTGCAGAGAAAAATCGGCGATGCGGCGGCGGCGAACGCATAAGCGAACAGCGCCGTCGCTCTAACGTCGACCGATTTGCCTTCCGATTGAAAGCGCAGAACAGATAACCGAATCCAGGCAAAGAGAATGGCGCTGATGACACCCGCCGTACTCGTTCCGATGACATAGATGCCGTATTCGGCATCGCTCAGCGCGCGCGTGAACACGACGACGCTGAGCAAGCCCAAAGCAGCCGAGACGATGCTCGACGAGAGATAGTGCGAGGCGTGCCGGATGAGCATGGTTGTCAAACGCCGTAGCGCACACGGTCGACGATCTGCATCAACGGCTTTGGCTTATACTCGGCGTCGAGCGGCAGCGGCCGATTAGGCAGTCCATCGCTTCGCTTGAAATACATCGGGACCCAGGTGAATCGATCGCTGATGCCCCAGGCCAGCAAAGCCGAAAGCGGCGCTTCAGCCGCGATCGCAGCCAGGAAATCCTTGGCGCGCAAAGCGACCTCAACGTCCCGCATGCGCAGGTCGGCTGGCAGCTGGTTATCGACGACGTCGAGTTCCGTCACCAGGATTTTGAGACCGGCCTTGCGCATTTCGGAGACGAAAGCGCCGAGCCCCTCTTTGTCGATGTCGAGGTCGCCTTTGAGATGGCCCTGCAGGCCGATCGCGTCGAGCGGCACGCCCTGGTCCAACAGTGTGTGCACAAGCTCGCAAAAGGCAGCGCGCTTGCCACGAAAGCGGTCGCCGACGAATTCTATGTCATACTCGTTGAGGACGAGCTCGGCCGACGGGTCTGTCGCGCGCGCGGCGCGCAAGGCGATCGCAATGTAATCCGCGCCGAGCCGCCTTTGCCAGATCAGCGGGCGCAGGTCCGAGCCGCGTTTTGCATCATCGCGCAACGCTTCATTAACCACGTTCCAACTGCGAATGCTTGATCCGTAACGCGAGACAACCGTCTCGATGTGACGCTCGAGCTCGCGTTCGGCTTCCGCTGCGCTCGATATTTCCTCGGTCCAAGGAGGCATCACGCCGTACCAGACGAGCGTATGCCCGCGCAGCCCGAGACCGTTCGCTAGAGCAAAGGCGCTGACTCGATCGGCTTCGTCAAACCGGAATTCTTTGCGCTGCGGATGCAGATCAACGAAGAGGAAGCCGCCTTCGGCGACGATTTGGTTGCAATAGGTGAGAATGGCCCTCGTGTAATCGGCATCGCTACCGAGCAGCGCCGGGCGCACGGCCGCTCCAAACGGGATCGGGCTATGCGTGCCGGAGCTGATCGGGCTTTGCGAGCGCGCCAGCGCATTGCCGGCCAACGCGCCGAGCACGCCGGCCCCGCCCAACAATGTCTCACGTCTGGAAAAGGTAGCCATCCGTGGGCTCAGTGCAATCGATGTGCCGTACGCGCGGGCGGCAAGAGAGGCGTTAACATTGTCGCGCTCGTTTCAGACTGAAACATGACTTGCGCGTTCGGGCTTTTGATTTCGTGCTGAATGATCGAAATATCGGTCACTCCCCGCTGGCATGATTTGCGCTGCTTGCATACGCGGCGTCCAGAAACGGCACGCTCGCGGCGGGAGCAGGCATGTCGGCGGCAGGGATCGAGGCTGGATCAACGACGCGCAAGTTCGCGGCGACAGCCGCGCATCTCACGCGACGCGCCTCGCATCGCATTGCACGGCACCTGCCCCTTGCTCCGAGGCTGATGCACAATAGCACGCCTCTCGTCAGCTTCACGTTCGATGACGTGCCTGAAAGCGCCTATACGAATGGCGCGCCGATGCTCGAGGCTTATGGCGGGTGCGGCACCTTCTACGTTGCCAGCGGATTGCTGGGCCAGCGCAGCGATTTTTGGACCGTCGCCAGCGCCGATGAAATTGCCGACCTTTATCGGCGCGGGCACGAGATCGCACTGCATTCCCACCTGCATCGATCGAGCTCGCTTCTCGACGTGGATGAGTTTGCATCCGATCTGCAGCGCAATCGTGAGGCGCTGCAGAAGATCCACTCCGGCATTGCGGCGCGCAATTTCGCCTATCCCTTCGGTCAATGCACATTGGCGCGCAAGAACCAACTGAATTCTCTCGTGCGCTCGAGCCGCAGCATTTATACCGGCGTAAATCGCGGCGTGCTGGATCCGCATTACGTGCGCGCCACCGAGCTTTGTGACGCGCGTTTCACGCGTGAGCGGCTCCAAGCGCGTTTGGATGAAACGCAGCGCTCCCGTGGCTGGCTGGTCTTCTGCATCCATGACGTTTCCGACACGCCGAGCGCGTTCGGTTGCTCGCGCAAATTCCTCGACCACGCCCTTGAAGGCGCAATACGGCGCGGCATCCGGATCGTCACCGTCGACGCCGCGCTCGATCTGATCGCCGGCACGGCGACGAAACCAATTCCTCAAAAGAAGCCCGTATTCGCACAGGAGTTAAGCTGTGGTTGAGCCCGATATTCTCGCACATGTCGAAAAGGTAAGAGTGGGCGGCATCGACATCGCTCGGCTTGATCTCGATGCGACCGCCGATCTCATGACAAACATCGTGCAAACGCGAACACGCGGACGCGACCCACTCAATTTTACTTCGGCCAACGGCGAAGTGATCGCGCGTTGCCGCTCGAACTACGCTTTTGCGAAGCTCATCAGACAAGCCGATCTCGTCAGCGCCGACGGCCAACCCCTCGTCTTTGCCTCAAAACTGTTCGGCCGCGCACCACTCCCGGAACGGGTGGCGACGACCGATCTGTACGACCGCGTCGCCGCACGCGCGGAGCGGGCGGGCGTCAGCTTCTATCTTCTCGGCGCGAGTGAGGAGGTCAACCGGAAGACCTACGACATGACGCGCAGGAGATATCCGGCCGTCCGAATCGCAGGGCGTTCCCATGGTTATCTTAGCGGTGCCGCGCTCGAAGCGAAGCTCGATGAGATCAACGCACTCGCACCCGACATTCTCTGGCTTGCGATGGGCGTCCCGACGGAACAGCGTTTTGTCGAGCGATGGGCTTCGCGTCTGTCCAATGTCGGCCTCATCAAGACATCCGGCGGCTTGTTCGATTTTTACTCCGGCACGAAGCCGCGGGCGCCAAAAGTGGTGCAGACGCTTGGCTTGGAATGGGCCTACCGCGTCCTGGTCGAGCCGCGCCGGCTGTTTTGGCGCTATGCCGTGACCAACCCCGTCGCGTTCTTCCAGCTGATCCGCGCAACAGCATGATCGTGCCCTCTCGGCAGCGCATGGTGCCTGTCACATTTAACGATTTTGCCGGGTGGCTGCATCCCGCCGCAGGAAAACACGGCGTGCTTCTTTGCGGCCCGCTCAATCATGAAATCCTGCCGTTCTATCAAAGCTGGCATGTTCTTGCGGCGATGATCGCAGATGCCGGATTGCCGTCGCTGCGCTTCGACTACCATGGCACCGGCGATTCGCTCGGCCATGACCGCGAACCGCGGCGCGTCGATGCTTGGCTCGGCTCGGTCCGCGCCGCGGCACGGTTCATGCGCAACGAGCTCGGCATGGAAACGCTCGACCTCGTCGGCATGCGGCTCGGCGCAACGCTCGGCGCGCTCGTGGCGCCGGAGATCGGCATCGATCGGCTGGTTGCCATCGCGCCGGTCGTCTCCGGCCGCACCTATATCCGCGAATCGCAGGCGCGCTCTAAGATGCTGGCCGGCATGTGGCGGCTTGGCGCGGAAGCGCGCGGCGACATTGCCAATGACGGATTTGTCATCATGGGCGAAACGGCGGCAGCAATCACGCGCCTCGACCTCACTGCAGTGACCGACAAGCCAGCGGGTGAGACTTTGATCATTGCGGAAAGACCTGCATCGCTCGAAAAGCTCGCAAAGAGTTTTGCGGCGTTTGGTTGCAGCGTCGAGCGGATGGATTTTCAAGGATTCGGCAATTCGCAGGATTCCGCGACACTGGCCAAAATTCCTCTCGAGGATTGGCGCGCGATCGCGTCTTATCTGGTAAAAGGACGCGAAGCGGCATCGTGCGCTCCGATCCCACCCAAAAGCGCTGTGCTGCGAGCACAAGCATTTTGTGAGGAACGCCTCATCTTTGGGAAGGAAGATCGGCTTGCGGGCGTTCTCTGTCGCCCGCACGCTGGGAAGCCGGCCGCGACGGTTCTCTTCCTCAACACCGGCGGCAATCCGCATCTCGGCTGGGGCCGCATGAGCGTCGAACATGCACGCGCCCTCGCCGCCTCCGGCATTGCATCGCTGCGCATGGATATCGCCGGTCTTGGCGATGCTGTTACACTTCAGGGCAGTCCGCGCATCGCACTCTACCGCGAGGAGAGCGTCGCCGACATACGTGAAGCGCTCGATCTTTTGGAGGCGCGCGGTCTCGCAAACGTCACGATCATTGGACATTGCAGCGGCGCATGGCTGGCGCTCAACAGCGCGCTTGCGGACGTACGCATTCGCGGCCTTTTCCTCGTCAACCTGCAGCGTTTCATCTGGACGGGCAAAGAAAATCTCGAAGCGCTGATGGCCCAAGCCTACCGCGCCACCGATTCGTATCTGCAGGAAATCGGATCCGGCGCCATCTGGCAGCGCTTGCGCAAACGCGACATCAATTGGCCCCGCTTGCCCGGCATTGCGCGTGCCGTTGTCCGGCGCGGCGTTGCGCAGTTAGGCACGCGGATTTGGCCGGTCTTCGCGCCGCTCCTTGGCGTCGACACGGAAAGCGCGCGTATCAGCGCAATGATGCGGCAGCTTTCGGCGCGTGGAACCGGTACTCTTCTCGTCTACAGCGACACCGATCCCGGCCGCGAAGAGCTCGCGCGTCACTTCGGCCCGTCCGGGCGCCGGCTGCGCCTGCCAGGCATTCGGATCGCTACGATCGCAAACGCCGATCATGACATCACGTCGGATGAAGCGCGCCGCGATTATTTTGTGCTTTTGTCCGATCATCTTGCCTGCGAACCGCACCCCCGCGCCGACGTGATCTCCTATCGGCCAGCCGCCATCGCCGAAGCAGCTTGATCAAGAGCCCTGGCGATCCCAGGCATCCGGCCAGAAAATGTCCTTCCATGAGGCGAGCTGTTCTTTCACGCGCTTCTCTCGGAAGAGGAAATCAGAAATGAATTTGAGGCGCAGCGGTGTCGTCGAAAATTCAAAACGCGGATCGGAAACGATCGCCAAGAGCTCATCCACACTTTCGCTCGCCTTGTGAACGTCTTTCCACAGCGAGACGGCAGCCAGCTTGTCGGCGTTGATCATTGCGACCGACTCATCGAGCGCTGCCAACACGGCCTTTTGCAATTGCGGGTTCTGATCACGGAAGCGACGAGGCCCGACCAGCATCATCTGCGTGAATGAGCCGCCGAAGACCTGATGACTGTCGAGCACGACATGCGCGCCCGGCAGCTTCAGTCCGCGCTCGGTGAATGGCGGGACGGCGACATGCGCCGTGATCGCCGAGCGGCCCATGCCGCCGGCAAGCGAGGCGAGCGCGTCGGGATGCCCCATGGAGACGGTAAGCGGATCGAGACGTTCGGCATCCCCGCAGACTTTTTCGGCCTCGATTTGCAGCATCACCGCATTGAATGACACTTTCGCCGCCGGCACCGCGATCCGGTCGGCGGACGTAAAATCCGCGATGGTCTTCACCGCCGGGTTGATCGTGTAAAGCGTCATCGGCACATTGCTCATCGTGCCGAGCG